>CAJXVQ010000715.1 GCA_913060685.1 uncultured Verrucomicrobiales bacterium | reverse complement strand
GAGATCAGCCTCGGTCTCGTGGGCTCGGAGATGTGTATAAGAGACAGGTCCTGAATGAGGGAGCCTCCGCTGGCGACGTTGATCCATTGGCTGCCGAGGCAGATGCCAAGAAGGGGCTTCTTTGATTTTTTGATCCAGTGGTGAATGAGGGCTTTTTCGAAGGTGTAGCGATCATCGCTGAGAGGAGAAACGGTGGGGTGGGGTTCCTCATGGTATTCCGAGGGTGGGATGTCGGGGCCGCCGGGCATGATGAGTCCATCGAGTCTCTCGAGATAGGAGTCGATCATGGCGACGCTGCCGTCGGTGTTTGGGAGAATGACCGGGATGCCTCCGTGATCGCGGACCGCGCGGATGTAGGTCTCCTGATTGACGCTTGCGATGCCGATGAGGGGGCGTTCGACAAGGGTGGAGACTTCCTGCGAAGGCGCGGGAGGTGTCCCGGCGGGGCGATCACCGATGAAGAATCCGAGGAGGCCGGAGCCGAGGACGGCAGCTGAAGTGAGGAGGAGTCTGCGAGTGGCCATGGATTGGAGTGGGTGGTTTATCGAACGTCCTATTTGCGTTCAGAAAAACAAACGTCTTTCGAGGAAGGGGTATTTCATCGTGTTAAGAATAACAATCTCAACGAGTAGCAGAGGGTGATCATGGAGTGGATGAAAAAGGCGAGATCCGAACTCCTGTTGATACCCCAAAACATGAAGTGAACGAAGTTGATGCCAAGGAGGCATAGAAGGAAAAGTGTTCCCAAGAGCCATGATCTAGGTCGGTGGATGAGCAGAAGAATGAGAGTTGTAGGATATACAATCATCCAGAGTAGCACTAAGACGATGACGAAGAATTCGGTGATGTTTTTATAGCGAGAAGCGCGACTCCACCCAAGCTCGTAGACGAAGTAGTTCGCGAGCAGACAAATGAGCAGGGTCGCAATGAATCCGCAAATAATTAGTGCCAAGAGGGAGTTATTGCGTGGTTTCACTTCTTCATCTTTGCCCAATCAGCAACGGGGGCATTGCCGGGCTTGCGATTTTCGGTGCCCTTGATTTTGGTGAGGTTGTCTCCAAGTTCGGCTCGCTTCCGGTCAGCGAAAGCTTTCATTTTGGCAACGACTTCGGGGTGTTCCGCCGCGAGGTCTTTGGATTCGCCGGGATCTGCTTCGAGGTCGTAGAGCTCGAGTCCCGTTTTGCCGGAGCCATGCTTGCCCGGGAGGCCGTCTTTTCCCGGGGCGAGAGAGGCGTCGCGATATTTGTGGGGAAATTGGAGTTTCCACTGACCCATGCGCATGGCTTCAAGGTCGTTCTTTTTATACCAGAAGAAGTAAGCCTCTTGAACGGGTTCACTTTGTTCGCTGGCAATGACCTTCCAGGCGTCTTTTCCGTCGATCTTTCGTTCGGGTAATTTGGCTCCGATGAGCTTGGTGATGGTGGGGAGGAGGTCGATGGTCATGAGGGGAGTTTTGACAACTGATCCAGCCTTGAGTTTGGCGGGCCATTGCATCACGCAGGGCACGCGGACTCCGCCATCCCAGCAGGTTCCTTTGGCTCCCCGAAGTGGCCCGACTCCTCCGGCGTGATTTCCGTAAACCATCCAGGGACCGTTGTCGCTGGTGAAGACGACGAGGGTGTCCTCGGTGACTCCGGCTTTGTCGAGAGCGGCTAGGACTTCGCCGGTGGACCAATCGATCTCCTGGATGACGTCGCCATACATCCCCTGCTCGGAAGAGCCCTTGTGCTTGGGTGAGACGTAGAGCGGAACGTGTGGCTGGGGATGGGCGAGGTAGAGAAAGAAGGGAGACTCCTTCTTCGTGCTTTCTCCGATAAAACGAACGGCGCGTTCGGTGAGCCAGGTCGTCATGTAGGTTTGGTCGCGGACTTGCGCGACAATTTCGTCATCCTCGATGAGGGGAAGGTGGGGGTATTGCTTCATGAAGCGGACCGGGCCGCTGGGCCACATGTCATTGGAGTAGGGGTAGCCGAGGTAGTCATCGAAGCCTTGATTGGCCGGGAGAAATTCTTTTTGATAGCCGAGGTGCCATTTTCCATACATGGCAGTTTGGTAGCCGACGGATTTGCAGATCTCGGCAAGGGTGGTTTCGTCGGGATGAAGGCCGACATTGCTGGCCGGGAAGAGGGCTCCGGAGATCCCGAGACGATTTGGGTAGCAGCCGGTGAGGAGAGCGCAGCGTGACGCGGAGCAAACCGGTTGGGCGACGTAGAAGTCGGTGAGCTTGACTCCTTTCTGAGCGATTGAGTCGATATTTGGCGTGTTCCAGCCCTTTGCCCCGAAGCATCCGATGTCGCCATAACCCATGTCATCGCAGAAAATAACGACGATATTCGGTTTGCCCGACGCTTGAGAGAGACAGAAAAGGCCTATCCAGAGTGAAATCAATCGATTCATCTGTAAAGCTCACCATATCAGCGACGTAATCTCAACCCACAAGCATCCGCTATGAAGAGACTTCTCACACTCCCGCTACTCGTTTCCTGTTTGATGGCCCAAGAGCCCGCCGAGGAAATCAAAGAAGGCCATTCCCACAATGGTCATGCTTTTAACGAAGGTCCGCGCCAAGCCGGCCCTCTCATGGGAACCACCGGCAATATCAACCTTCCCATCACAACGTCCTGGGACAAGGGGCAGGCTTACTTCAATCAGGGTCTCGGCCAGCTTCATGGCTTTTGGTATTATGAAGCCGAGCGTTCTTTCCGCGCTCTGCTGGCCAAGGATCCCAATTGTGCCATGGCCTACTGGGGGCTTTCGCAGGCCAATTACGAAAATGAAAAACGAGCCAAGGAATTTATAACCCTGTCTCTTATACACATCTGACGCTGCCGACGATCTACTCTGTGTAGAT
>CAJXVQ010000714.1 GCA_913060685.1 uncultured Verrucomicrobiales bacterium | reverse complement strand
GATCAGCCTCGGTCTCGTGGGCTCGGAGATGTGTATAAGAGACAGGGCGGTGAGGAGGAGTTTCTGATTTTCCGTTTTGAAGTTTAAAACGAGGTCGACGGCCGGGAGATCCGGCTGGGTTTTAATGAGGAAGCCATCGAGATTAGCGAAGCCATTTAGGGTGGGGTTGGCGATGGTTCCGCTGAGGTTGATGTCGGCGAGGAGAACGGCCGACAGCTCCGTCGGGATGGGAGCGAAAGAGGAGAGTTTCTTGAGAGTCAGAGGCTGGGATTGGACTCTAAGGGCGATGGGTCGGGTGATTTCGAGAAGGTCATCGATCGTCCTTGTTTCGAGAGGCGCAGGGAGGCTGCCGGTGATTTCGAGGAGCTTGTCGGTGCCATCGATGAGGTCGAGTTGGGAGATGGTTAAGGTGTCGTCCTGCCAGCCGAGACGAGCTAGGAGGTTGCCTTCGGGCGAGGTCATTTTGAGTTCCTGGACGGTGACGCTTTTTGGCCAATCCCAGGAGATGATTCCTGCGGTATTGGCATCGGGGAGATCGGGCTGGCTAAATTTGAGTTGGGCGAGATTGAGGGTGCCGCTGTGGGTGGCTTCCTTGAGGTCGCCTTTTGCTTTCGCGTTGAATTCGAGAGGTCCGGTAAGACGCTGTTCAAGGGCGGCGGCGTCCTTGAGTGTGGAGGACGCTTCGGCCTGATACGTTTGCGAATCGACGAAATAGCTACCGGTTACAAGCAGTCCGTCGAGGGCATTTGCGATGATGCGGGCCTCGTGTGAGTCGTAGACGATCTCTCCGCTGACGCCAGGGATATCCGGCCAATTCAGTTGGAAGGAGATGTCGGCGGAGGAGTCGATGATTTCTTTCGAGGGAGTGACCGTGCCATCGACAGCGAGTCGGTCGTCAATAGCGACTTTGATTACGACAGCTTGATCGAAGGGTGAGAGGAGATCGGGGGTGCGGGCTTCGATAGAAGCCGAGGAGATTTTTTGTTCCTCGTATTGGAGGTCGCGGGCCTGGAAATTGACGAGACCTTTGGCGGTGTCGATTTCGAGGGCGGTGATGATTCCCGAGGCCTCCAGATCGGGTTTTGCGAGGTCGATGAGGGATTCGATTCCCGAGGCTTCCAGGTCGGGTTTTGCGAGGTCGATGAGGGTGGCGATGGGGAGGGCGGGAGATTCGAGGATGAGACGATGTTCTTTGCCGAGATCTGATGAGAGGGCGATTTTTTTTCCGTCGATGAGGAGGTTGCCGGAGGCGGACTTGCCGGGGTGGAAGGTCAGATCACGGAGGGCGAGTTTGGGCAGGAGGGTGATTTGATCGATGGCGAAGCCTTCGGCATCCCAAGTGAGGTTGGACTTGGGATTGTGGATGAGCCGATCGAGGTGGTCGGTCGTTTTGATGTCCGATATGACGTAGGTGGTGCTCTCGGAGTTGTGGGTGAGCGATTGAAGGGTGATCGTTTTGGTTTCGACCACTTCGACGCGTAGGTCGGTGATGGTGATTTGAGCGGGTTGGATGATTCCGCGAACCAGATTGAGGGTGTCGTTGAGGGCGTTTGGTTTTTGCTCCTCTTCAACTCCTTCTTCGGCTTTTGCCGGGAGTTCAGGTGCTTTGAGATCAATGACAAGGTGGAGTTTCTCGAGGGTGAGACCTTCGAGTTTCTTGTCGAGGAGTGAAGAAACCGACCAGTCGATCCGGAGGAGGTTGGACTCGACGCGCTGGATCGTGGACTCGCCGGTGAGGGAGAGGTTGTGAATGGAGATGCCGGAGAGGGCGGATCCCTTGATCTCGAAGGTGCCGGTGAGCTTCTGCGCTTCGAGTTGTTGTGAAATGACCTTTTCCAATCCCCATCGGAGTCCGGGGCCGTTGGCCCAAACGAGGAAGATCGCGACGACGGCGAAAAAGCCCAAGACCCAGCGCTTCCAGCGGCGGCGGGGTTTTGGAGGGCTGGCTTTTTCTTCCTCTTTAGGTGGCATTGTTACGCAATTCTCTGTTTAGGACGGGGATTCTGCAACTTCCATCGCGTTTAACATGCCAAGTTGGAATTTATTTTACACGGGAGGGGCACTCTGGAGAGAGCCTTTCCTTGTGACTATTTGGAGAATACCTGGTAGGCGGATTCGACGGAGGATTTGTCAAAAGTTCCGGACTGGAGAAGGAGAGCGTATTTTTGAGTGAGGGTCTGGCCTTTTTTAAGAAGGTGCGAGCCGTTGCCTTTCTTGGTGAAGCCTTTTTCGCCGAAGGGATTTGCGGTGAGGAGTCCGTAGGTGCGGGCGTGCCAGTGGGTGGGGTGGTTGTGATTGGTGGGGTGATCCATCATGGTCATGACCACGGCTTTGCCTGCGGTGTCGGGACCATGGTAGGCGACCCAGCGGGCGCGTTTTCCCCAGGCGTCCTTGTCGGTTTTGCCTTCGGAGTTGGCAATGTGACCTTTCGCGACTTTTCCCTCGTGGCGGAGGGTCGGGGAGACACGGAGGGCGAAAGAGCCTTCCTTGGTATCGCCGAAGGTAACGTCGGTGACGGCCGTGAGAGCCGAGGTGACCTGGATGAGCAGGGTGTCGTCGCTTTGCTTTGAGAAGTTGTAGGTGCGGGTTTCTTTTAAGAGGATAGCCTTGTCGTGTTGCCATTCGAGATTGACGGTGAATTGACCTTTCACAGAGGGGCCGAAGGATTGGTGGACGATATTGGATTTATGGTCCTTGGAGTGCCAGAAGTCGTGGCCGTTGACATCGCCGTGGGTGAACCAGAAGGAACGATGATGGGGGTGGTCGGGTTGTTCTCCCGCGACGTCCTTTTTCATGGGGAAGTTCCGGGTGAGACCGGTGCCGGTGGGGCCGACGAGGGGGTAGAGCTGTCTCTTATACACA
>CAJXVQ010000713.1 GCA_913060685.1 uncultured Verrucomicrobiales bacterium | reverse complement strand
TGGTGCGAATTCGGCGATTTTGGACCAAAAACTCAAAAAAAATGCGAAACTTGGGATAAGTGTCGACACCTGCTCCTGAAAGTTGAATGGTATCTATCGATGAACAGGTGCTTTTCGAACTTACGGATAGGTGCAGTCACGCCGGTGATGATCGCGATGGTTTTGAGTGTTGAGAGCCGGGCTGCCATCACGGTGTATAATTCGGCGAATGTCGCTGGAAATTCTGCGATGCGAATTTCCTGGCTCGCTGGTATTGGGGTGACGCCACAGCATTTGGTGGATTTTGAAAGTGGTTTCATTGATGGTCAGAATATCAATGGCGCTAGTTTCGTTGGCGGGATGCAGATTAGGGATTCCGGGACCGGAACACCGACGGTGTCGATTGAGTCTACCGCCGGAGGGATTGGCGGTTCGAATCCCGTGGGCATATTTTCGATCGAACATGACGAACAACCCTACTTGATTCTCGATTTTTCTGCACAGCCCGTGGACTACATCGGGTTGTTTGAGATCGATACGACGAGGGTGAACTACAACATCACATTTGTGGGTGGGGGAACGTTTTCATTTTCTTCAGACACCACAGGGGGCAGCGGTGATTCGGGTGAGTTCATCGGGTTCCATCGAAATGATCAGCCCAAGATTACAATGGTGGAAATGGATGCTTCCGGTGACGGTGTTTGGGGAGTGGACAATTTTGAATATGGGGGCGTTCCCGAACCTTCCAGCATTCTGCTTCTAGCGATGGGCATGATCTCACTTGGAAGACGCAAGCGATAGGTCCCGGGACTTGATTGCTGGACCAACAGTTCTCGTTGTTGAATCCGGCGGTTGTTGGATTTAGAAAAACAACAACAATATCGATGAAATGAAACTCAGGACTTCAGTTTCATAATAGAAAAATTCACCCGCTGGATCTTCAGCGCTGGATAATCCGGTAGAAGCGGCCAGGGACGCCAACCGCGTCCTCGTCCGTAAAGATGACTGAAGTCGTTCCGTCCGCGCCGGTCGTGCTCATGATGGCATTGAACGGGTCGCTTCGCCCCAAGTCGGTGCTGGCTTCAATGCCATAAGGAGCATTGAGGAAAGATGCCCATCGAAGAGTGATCTCACCGTTCGATGGGTCGGCAGAGAAGCCGAGGATTTCGGGGGCTGGCACTTTGAACACCGCGGCGCTTTCCGCCGTGTTCCATCCGGTGTTTCGGGCGATGATACCGGACAAGGTGGTTGAACGGATCTCCGCCAGTTCCTCGGACTGGAAGGGGTTGGGATGAGAGGATGGCTCGCCGTTCTCAAACCAATTCGGATCACCGTCGCGCAGTCGTCGGAACTGGTCGACCCAAAGCCAGTGGAAGGTTTCACCAATGATGGCATCCGGAAGATGATCTTCGGCCATGCCACCGACCCACAGATCGACAGCATCGATCTTTTCGTTGTAGGCAGTGCCGAGGGCGGAGGCGACGCTGGAGTCGGATGTGATGTCGCTGAAAACAGCGGCAGCTGTCAGGCCGAGTTCGGTGCGGACTGCGTTATAGCTTCCAAGGCCGTGGTCGCGACCGCGCTGAATATTGAGTGCGGCGAGGTCGAGTCCGCCAGCACCAGGAGGGCCGAAGAGCATGTTACGAACTTCATCGACGATCATTTGGTCTGTTGCCTCAAGAGGCACGCAAGCGAGTCCGCGGAGATAGGGGGTGATCCCCATGTCGGCAACCTGGGAAGGGACGAAGTAGGCGGCGGCAAGCGAGAGGTGACCCTCTTCGTGCTCATGGAAGGATCCGTCCATGCGTGGCATCATGGCGGGGAGCATCGAGTGTCCGACCCGGAAGGCGGCGGCGGAAAACTCGTTGGAGATGCAAGGGTCGACGTCAGGTTGGTAGCCGGTGTACGAAGGCAGGGCTCCATCGCCGAGCACTGCCGGGAGAAACTCCTGATAGGTGATGGCTTGCAGGAGAGCGACGAGCTTGCGTCGGGCTCTTTGAAAAACCGATTCGTCGTTTAGCTCCGGATTAACGGCACTGATCTGCCGGGCGAGTCGGTTGTGTTCGCGCAGGAACAAAGTGTGCATCGCCAGCAAGCCACTCTGTTCGTTACAGCGGATGTCGCCCGCGACGAAGAGATCTTCGGGATCGAGGAAACGGTTCTCGTTGGCATTGTCGAGAGGAATGGCGGCATCGTTATATGGAAGCAGCTCGCCATCGGGTCCGTTGGTGGACCGGAGTTCCCCCCCTGAGAACAATCGCAAGGCGTTAGTACGATCATCGTCCGAGCCATAGACCGCGGATCCATCAATCAGAGAAGTAATCTGGTTGATCTGCTGGAGCGGTGAGCCCGAACCGATCGAACGAGTCATCGGAATCTCTTTTATGCCGGAAGAATCCGGATCGAACTGAATGTCGCCTGATGGAACAGGGATTGCAAACTCATCGCCTCCGCCGTGCACCAGCGTAATGTCGTGATCAAGAAACTGTCCCCATTGAAAGACCATTGCGGAAAGAGCCTTCCGGCTCGGGAAGGATGCGGGTTGGGCACAAACCGTATTGCTGATGAATCGCGCGCCGGGCAGTGAGTTGGCCTCGCTGCGGGGGGAGGAAAGCCCGTCGTCGTAGGCGGGTGCCGTCAGGCGCAGGAGCGGTGTGCCGGCCGGGCAGGGTCCGGCAAGGGAAGCAGGACCCGCGGCCAATGCCAGCGAAACAAGAGACCATGAACGGAGGAAAAACGTCATTCGGGAACCTCTCATAAATCCGATTCGAAGACAATCGATTCAGCGGATGATCTCGCCGATCAGGGTATGGACTCGCGAATCCGCTTGGGTTCAAAGCCTGTCTCTTATACACATCTGACGCTGCCGACGATCTACTCTGTGTAG
>CAJXVQ010000712.1 GCA_913060685.1 uncultured Verrucomicrobiales bacterium | reverse complement strand
ACGAGATCAGCCTCGGTCTCGTGGGCTCGGAGATGTGTATAAGAGACAGGGTCGATGGGGAGCGCGTAGTTTACGGGGTCCTTCCACCGTTTGGAGAAGCCTTGGACGAACACGAGAATGCCATCGAGGTCTGCCTCGCTCATTTTGGTGAAGGCTGGCATGGCGGTGCCGCTGATACCGGAACGGATGGTGCGACGGAGATCGGTCTCGAGGGGGAGTTTGCCAAGCGGGGTGGTTCGGAATTTAAAGACGCCGGTGCGAAAATTGCGTGGGCGGGACTTGAGTTCACCTGCCCAGGGCCCATCGCCGCGGCCGCTACGACCGTGGCAGTCGATGCACATTTGGTCGTAGATGTGTGAACCCCGGAAGTAGAGGGAGATGTTTTTAAGGCGCTCCTGGGTCTTGCGATGGATCTCGGCGGGAGAGGCTTCCTTCTTTGGGGTCTCTTGGGAGAGGAGCGGCTGCCAGAGGAGAAGGGTGATGGCTAGGCGAAGGATCATTTGGGAGCGGGGATGAAGAGTGAGGAAAGCGGGGCGATTTCGTGGAAGGTGACTCGTTTTTCTGGACTGAGCGGGAGACCGCTCAAGATCGGGAAGACATACTTGGTGTGAAACTTCGCGCTCATTTTTAATGGGATTTTCAGCTTCAATTACTCGCCGAATGAATAGGTATTTAAAATGCCTATTTACCCCCTCGTGAGTCAATTCTTATCCGAAGATCGTTTCCTCAGGGTGTGATGGGCGTCTTAATTGGTCTGTCTCATTGCGCAGAAGGATCTTCGCCTTCAGACTCTGGAGCGGACGACGCGGGAATGGATGCGTCGAGACCGTGATGCCGGGCCGGTGTGGCTGAATTCGCGCAATCTTCCGGAGGAAGTTCAGGTTCAAGTGAAAAGTCGGGGACATCGTCGCCGTTAAATAGCGACAGCCCCCGACTCCCGATGAAACCCTTGTCAACGCTTCTGCACATCGTCTCCGCTTTCTGCCTGACGGCTGGAGTTTCCTTGGCTGATCAGAAACCCGCGGAAATTGTCGAAAGCGAATTTCACAAAAAGATCGAGCCGCTTCTGCAGGACTATTGTTACGACTGCCACGGGGATGGCGCGAAGAAGGGAGATCTTACGCTGGATGACTTCGCGGACACCTCTGCTCTCCTTGAGGATCGAAAGATCTGGCTGCGAATTTGGGAGAATCTCCGGACGGAGATGATGCCTCCCCCTAAAAAGAAGTCCCAACCGACTCCCGACGAGAGAAAGGAATTGGTTTCATGGATCGAGAAACGAATCTTTGGCCTGGATCCCGAAAATCCCGATCCCGGCCGGGTCACCATCCGGCGGATGAATCGTGAGGAGTTTCAAAATACCATCGGAGATGTTGTCGGGGTGCCCTTCAACGCGAATGACAATTTCCCTCCGGATGATACCGGCTTCGGCTTTGATACCATCGGCGATGTGCTCACGATTTCACCGCTTCTGATGGAGAAGTATCTGAATGCGGCCGAAGAGATCGCCGTGATGGCCCTGCCTCTGGATGCCGGCAAACCAAAGCCCATCGAGATTGATGCCGGGAACTTTCGAGATCGTGGAGGCAGTCAGACAGCTCGATTCATGGAAGCGAACATTGAGCAAACGGTTGGGGCCAAGCGCCGTTTGGATGCTGGCGGACGTTATGCTCTTGAGATCTCCTATTCTCTCGAAAGCGAGAAGGGCCGCCCAAAGGGACAGACCGCGAAGTGGCGGATTTTTGTCGACGGAAAACAGCTTCATGAAATCGAGATCGATTCCGATAAAATGCGGCGCGATCAGTTTGTCGTGAATCTTGAACTCACGAAAGGAGAGCACCAGTTTGAGTTTTCCATTGTTCCGGGTGAAAAGGGAGAAGGAGATGGGACGGCAGGAGTGCGGATCAGCAAATTTCGACTGAATCGTCTCGGTGCGGAAGGCAGCTGGAACCTCTATCCGGAGAGTTATCAAAGGATTTTCGTCAATGGCCTGCCTCCTGACGGCAAGGATCAGAAAGCAGCCTACATGCGGGAGATCGTGGAGAGCTTCGCCCTACGGGCCTTTCGGCGACCTCCCCGAAAAAGAATGGTCGACCAGCTCACGGCATTGGCCCTCGCGAAATCCCGGGAAGAAGGAGCGAAGTTCGTCGACGGAGTTCGGCTGGCGGTCACCGCGACCCTGACCTCACCAAGTTTCATTTTCCGAAGTGAGGTCCAGGCCGAGCCCGATAATCCGAGCAAGGTTGTCCCGATAGACGAGTATGCCCTGGCCTCGCGGCTTTCCTACTTCCTTTGGAGTTCGGCCCCCGATGTAGGCTTGCTGGATCTGGCGGCGAAAGGAAAGCTTCGAGAAAACTTGCGAGGCCAAGTTGACCGGATGCTGGCTGATGAAAAGGCGGACCGGATGGTCGAAAATTTTGTGGGGCAGTGGCTTCAGGCGCGCGACCTGTCAGGGCTGAGCATTGATGTGCGCCGTATCCTCCGGGAGAGGGATCGGCGGAAAGCCGAGCGAGTCTTCAACCGTGGGACCCGCCGGGATATGAAGATCGAAACGGAGGAGTTTTTTCAGCATGTCCTGGTGAAAAATCGACCCATCCTTGAACTCCTCAATGCCAATTATTCCTTCCTCAATGAGAACCTTGCCGGGTTCTACGGCGTCTCCGGAGTGAAAGGGAATGAATTCCGAAAAGTGGAGTTTGACGAGACCGTGCGGGGGCGTGGCGGACTGCTGGGTCAGGGTACATTCCTCATTGTCACTTCCCAGTCGACGCGGACTTCCCCGGTGAAGCGCGGCCTCTTTGTTCTCGATAATATTCTGGGCACCCCAGCCCCTGTCTCTTATACACATCTGACGCTGCCGACGATCTACTCTGTGTAG
>CAJXVQ010000711.1 GCA_913060685.1 uncultured Verrucomicrobiales bacterium | reverse complement strand
CGAGATCAGCCTCGGTCTCGTGGGCTCGGAGATGTGTATAAGAGACAGGTTCATTACTGTTGGGTTGGGAAATCATGATCTTGTAGACGCTGTCCGGGCGGAGGAGAGCGGCATCGTTAATCCGCACCGTCCCTTCCTCGGAGGCAATGGCGAGCGATTCGCCCTGTCCGGATCGCCGGGGATCCTTAGAGGATTTGTCTGCCAGCAACTGTCTTCGCAGACCGCTTTTAAGATGCGGTTGAAACCACTTTTAGATAATTCCTCATCAGGAAGTTGAAGTGAATGGGGAGCTTTCTCATAACGGCGGCAGATGCCGCCGAAGCAGACGGTTCCCAGTATCACATCCCCTGCCCTCCCTCAATGACGGCCCCAAGCTCCCCCCTCCAAAAGCAAATTTCCCGCAACTCGGCACCTGTGCCGCTCTACTCATTTACAGACGGCCCCGCCGTGTGCACTATAGCGTTGTGAACGAACCAGAGATCACAAATCCGGAGAACCGCGAGGCGTTCATCCCTTACCTGCGCGATGACTTAATCGCGATGTGCCTGAAGGACGGCCTCCTATCCGAAACCCAGAGCAAGAGTTTCAAGGAACTTTGTGAAATCCTAACGGCACACCTTCATTTTGAGTTCCTCAAATACGGCGAAGCGGTGAAGAAGCACTACGGACCTTTCGATCCGGATCGGGATACGATTCCCATGGAGAAAAATATCGACCTCGACGAAAGAGAGGAGGAGTTGATCAAGTTGTTCCGCTCGACGGCTGAGCGCGCCAATTATTTCGAGGTCGACAAAGAGCAGATCGAGAAGTGCTTCGATGCAGTCACGTTGATCGATCTGCATACCTTGGTCGACCTCAATGACTTCGACCGCGTTCTTTGCTATTCGCGCGGCGATATGTACAAAAAGGCCACCGTCAAAAAGTGGTTCAAAACCAAAGAGATCGATATCAATATTCTCCAGCGGGTTTTGCTGCTCTTCAAGTTCAAGAACGAGGAATATTTCGAGTCGTCCAAACAGAAACAGAAGATGCGTAAAGAAAGTTCGTTCGAGCCCGGAATGATCTACGCCTATTATTACAAAGACGTTCCCAAGTACGATCTCGAGTTGCTGTTTCCCAATGTTAGGATTGGAATGAACCTAAAGCAGAAACTGCTTTTCGCGGTTCCGGCAATCGGCGGTTCGATTGGTGTCCTGCTCAAGGTGATCCCGCAGCTGCTGATTTTGATTGGGGTGATCCTGTTTCTGATCGGCGGTCCGGTCTGGCTGACCAAGATCGGCCTGACCAAGGAAGCCGTATCAAGCTTTATGCCGGTGATGATCGCAATAATGGGTGTTGTGATGGCGTTGGGCGGGATTGCTTTCAAACAGTGGGGCAGCTATCGGAAGAAGCGCATCCAACTCCTCAAGGATGTGTCTGAGCAGTTGTTCTTTCGAAATTTGGCGACAAACCGCTCGGTATTTCATCGCGTGATCGACAGCGCCGAGGAAGAGGAAGCCAAGGAGATGTTGTTGGTTTTCTTCCACCTGATCTCAAGCCCGGAAGAGAAGCTGACGCGGGAAACGCTCGACGCAAAGATCGAAAAGTGGATGGAGGAGCGCTTTGGCTCCGTGATCGATTTTGACATCGATGGCCCGCTTGGAAATCTCACGAAGCTGCGTGGACCGGATCGCGACGGCAACGAAGTCGCACTGGTGGAAATCGGCGAGGACGGCATTTTGCGGACGGTGTCGCTGGAGGACGCAAAACACGTGCTCGATTATCTTTGGGATCACGCATTCAGCTACGCCAACAAGGGCTAACTACGTCATTCAAACCTGGCGAATGCTCACCGGAGATATCTCATAAAATTTAAGAAATTCACCAATGATTCAAGAACATCCCCCCAAAAATAACGGCCGATGGAAGCGGCGAATTCTCCGGACGACTCTTCTTAGTGTCGTTCTGATCGGAGGTCTGTCGGCCCTGATCTTTGCCCGCTTCCATTTCTCCAATCAGGATTTCCCCACACTGGCAAATTGGCAGGGAAATGACGAATCACAATCAGGTTCGACAGACTCGCGGCCACAAATCATCGGACACAGAGGTTCCGGACTCCCTGCGAAAAAAGATGGCAGCCCGCTGTTCATCGGCAATACCGCGGCCGCAATTCAGGGAGGAATCAATGCCGGTGTGGATTGGATCGAAATCGATCTCCGAAAATCCGCCGACAATCACCTCGTGGTTTTTCATGACGAATGCATCGACCTGAGAACGACTGGCGAAGGCAAAATTCATAAACTCAGCCTCGCAGCCCTTCAAAAGGTCCAGGTCCTTGTCGATCCCCCCGAGGGAATTTTGACTTTGGACGAAATGTTCGACCGATTTCACCTGGAGAAGCGAAAGTGGATCTTCGACATTAAGGCAATAGGAATTCATAAAGAGGTCATCGCCTGGATTAAGGAAAAAATTGCCGAGGGGACGCTTTCGAAAGATCAGTTCATCCTATTTGGCATGCACGACGTCTTGATTGATTACACCGAAAGCGGATACAATCTGGGATACACCGCGACATGGGGCGAAGAACTTCTGGGAAACAAGCTGGAGGTCCTTTTCACGCCGTCGCGAATCATCGCACGCTGCGAGAAGCTCGGCTCCCGCCTCCTCGTCATTCCCACGATCTTCGCAAGCCAATCACTTGTTGAAACCGCGCAATCGAAAGGCCTCGACGTCTGGATCTATGGCAGCGATAACGAACTGGATCACAAACACTTTGCGGGACGGGGCATCAAGGGATTAATCGTTGATAATCCCAAAGACGCAATGAAGTGCTTTGAAGGGCAGGTGCCTAAAACCTAGGAGTCTGTCGGACTGGCTGGCGAGTTGGTTTCGATTTTTTTTTCGGGGGC
>CAJXVQ010000710.1 GCA_913060685.1 uncultured Verrucomicrobiales bacterium | reverse complement strand
GAGATCAGCCTCGGTCTCGTGGGCTCGGAGATGTGTATAAGAGACAGGGTCAGCGATGATGAGCTTTAGGAGGACGAGTAATGACACCTCCGTCAATAGACCGTCTCGTTCTCCTGTAACCCTCGTAATCATCCAACCGTCTACTATGGAGCGGGCTGGATGTGCCTCCGAAGCCGTTTTTGAGGTGTTTGGCGGGGACTATGAGTTGGGCTTCCTTGCTGGGATGGCCGAGGTTTTTGAGGCAATTTTTTCAAGATCATGGTCAACTTTTCCGCTCGTAGACTCCTTGCTGGAGGGCGCGGGCCGTTTGGATTTCGCCTTTGAGAAGTTTGAGCGGTCCCATGGGACGGCGGGCGCCGGACGTACGGGCTTCGCTGAAGTAGTCGCGGTTGGCCTTAAAAATTCGATTCACGAAGTCTTCGCTGCCTACGATCAAGCCATCGATGAAATGCCGGATGGTTTGGCTGACGGCTTCTGTCATCGCGAGATCCTGGTCGCTGAATTTTGGGCTGAGTTCGGCAAGATCGGACTCGAGTTTCTTAATTGATTTCCGGGGAACGGGTTTCCGGTGTTTCAAGGAAAAGAGCGAGGATTGGATGGCGAGAGCGCGCTCGGTCTTCCGTGCTTTGGCAAAGCTGCTCCATTCGTAATCGGCGGGATGATCGACGAGACCGGAGCGGACGGGGTTGGTGTGGAGATAGGCGCTCACGGCTTTGGTGGTAAGTCCTTCTTCAATGATGGAACTGCGAAAACGGCTCTGCCAAAGGGTACCCTTTTTCCCTCGTTCACGATTAATAAAGCGGGTCATTCTTTGCACGAGATTTCTCATGAATTCCGAGAGATCGTTCATGCGAGCAAGGAAGGGTTTCTGCAGTTCCTTGCGCTTTGCTTTGCCGGCCGATTTCCAGGCGGTTTTAAGTTCTGCAAGCGCCTGGCGGTTCAGGGTGGGACCGATCCGTTTGAAAAATTCCTTTTCATCGAGAACTCCTTCAGATTTGGCGGAAACGGCCACAATGAGGTGAAAGTGATCCGGCATAATGACATAGGCCAAGACCCGGACCCCGGAAAAGCGAATTCCGATCTTGAGCTGTTTTATGAACTCATCTCTCGCCACCTCGTTGATGAGGGGGAGATCCATCATGATACGGGAAGAGACATGATGGATGAGTTCCGAGGCCTCGGGGAATCCGGGATCGGAACGCTTGGATGAGATTCTCACTTTGGACATGGCATTCGATATAAAGCACGGACCGGTCCGGTCAATCATGATCAGTGGGGTGAGATTTCTCGTACTACCAGGTGTATTTCTTAAGGCCTTGGAGTTTCTTACCTTTGCGCTCGAAGATTTCGGTAGAGATCCCGGTGGTGGTGACTTTGACGCGGGTGAAATTATCGTCGGAGATGATCTTGGTTTTGTCGGTGATCTTGAAACTTCCAATGGCTCCACCGTCGATGGAGCCAGTGAGTTTAAAGTCGCGTTCGTGGGGGTGGGGATAGGGCCAGAAGAAGGCGCTCGAGACGACCGAGTGAATCTTAAGGCCGGAGGGTGAGGTCAGTTGGGCGGAGAAGGACGCGTGAACATCGCCCGAGAAAAAGACGACTTTGGAAATTTTATTGGATTCGATGTGAGTGAGAATTTCCTTACGCTGCTTGGGAAAACCGGACCATTTGTCGGGGCTTTCCGAGGCGGAGTCGGGAAAGAAGGGAATGGAGCTGACGATGATTTTGGCGCGGCCGGATCCGTCGGCGAGCCAGCCTTTGAGGGTCTTCATCTGCTCTTTTCCGATCATGAGTTTTTCACGATTCTCAAGGTCCCAGATCCATCGTTCGGTCCGGCAGTCGAGGACGAAAAAGTCGCAGCAACCGTCGCTGTATTGATACCACCATCGCTTCGGGACACCGACGAGCCGGTTACCGGAGATTTCCAAAAGGGGGCTGTGACTGGCCTGATAGGTTTGGTAGGCGTGAGCTGCTGCCGGGTAGAGAACTTTCCAGTCCTTGTGGTTGGCTTTGGCAGGCCAATCATTTTCGATTTCATGGTCATCCATCATCATGTAGGTGGGGACATTTGCCATGAGGCGGCGAAGGTGGGGTTGGCCGAAGGCTTCGCGGTAGCGCTCGAAGAATTGATGGATGGTGCAGTCGGGTGCGATGATGTTGAGATCGTCCGCGTAGATCTGGTCACCCATCATGATGAGTTGATTGATTTCGTTACCTGATTCGATTTGTCTGATGATGGAGCGGAAGGTTTTATCACCACGTTGATCGAAGAAGGATTTTCCGAAAAGTTTCAAAAAGTATCGGCAGGATCCAATGGCGAGGGTGCGACTTTCGTGGTCACGGTCGGAAGAAGTACGAAATATTCCGGAGGCCGCAGACTCCCAATCAGAGTTCTTGAACTTATTATTGATATCTTCGAAATCAAGATTGCTCCAGAAGTAGCCCACTTGATATTCACAACGTGTCCTGGCTGGCAGGTCGTTGAGAATGGCAATCCCGGTCATGTCGAAGTTCGGGTTCATTTTGAAGAGTTGGGCTGCGCTCCATTTGGAGGTGCCTTTCTTACGATGGCGAATGACTCCGAAGGCTCTCCGGGGATCGTTTTGCTCTTTTTGATATTCGGCGCGAATCCAGATGCGTGCCCGGGTGGCTTCGGTTCCGCCTACGATGGGGCCGACGGTGGGTGTTTGAACTTTCATGTTTCGAGTGGTTTGGGCGAAGCTTTTGACGAGAAAAAGAGAGACTATTCTAAAAATGTTAGAAATAGAATCAGAGATTTGGGACCGCTACTTTATGCTGATAAATATGGGTCCATAAATTCGAAGCTTGGGCAATACAGCCCCTGTCTCTTATACACATCTCCGAGCCCACGAGACCGAGGCTGATCTC
>CAJXVQ010000709.1 GCA_913060685.1 uncultured Verrucomicrobiales bacterium | reverse complement strand
CGAGATCAGCCTCGGTCTCGTGGGCTCGGAGATGTGTATAAGAGACAGATCCAATACCGTGCCGTCACCGAATTGATTGGTGAACGTTGGCGTGCCTGGTTCGTTTCCTCCAATTCCCCGATCATTATATCCTGCGGCACCGGGAAAGACAGAGATGTCGAAATTGGCGTTGTTTGAGGAGACCTGAACGGTCGCTCCTTCCGTCAAAGTGGCGGCAGAACTCCATCCGGGACTCATAGAAATGAGGGCCAGGAGGAGCCATGGGGAAATTCGAGGTTTCATCTTTGGGTGGCGTGAAGAGGTGTTTGAAAGTCGGAAAGGAGAGAGGACGCAGGTTGTTGGACAGCTGTATCGTTTCGGGAGATTGCGACAAAGCGAAAAGAAGCGCTGGAAGCGCCGGGCAATCAATCGGGATTTGAAATTCCGGGGTGATTCGGTGTCGAAATCCCGAAAAGTGTAAGGAATCCGTCCTTTCTCCCTTACTGTTGCCCACCATAAAACGGTGCTTTTAAAACTGTGGAGCAATGACGATTGTGCGAATGTCAAAGTCAGCAGCAGGAAACACCAAAGCGAATTCACCATGATTTTCAAATTTCGAACGATCACAATCTTTCTGGCACTCCTGTCAACGATGAGTGCGGCAGGTAAGCTCGACTTCGCTCATGAAGTGCTTCCAATTCTGAAAGAGAATTGTGCGAAGTGCCACACCAACGGGAAATACAAAGGTGGGCTCTCATTGGATACCCGGGAGGCTTTGCTGGAGTCCGATGCGATCGAGGTGGGGAAGGCCGGAGAGAGTCTTTTTATCGAAGTGCTCACTGCGGAAGATCCTGATGATCGCATGCCTCACGATGCGGATCCCCTTCCGGCGGACAAGATTGCCATCCTGACCAAGTGGGTAAACGAGGGGGTCGTTTGGGAGCCGGGTTTCACCTTCCGTGAAAAGACCTGGAAGCCCCCCCTGGCTCATCGCAAACCTGAGTTGCCTGCCGGTGCTCCCGGAGGGAATCCCATTGATCGAATTTCACAGGCTTATTTTACCGGGAACAAAGTGCAGCCTCCGGAGCCGATTTCCGATTATCGATTTTTGAGAAGGGTGTCTCTGGATTTGATCGGGCTCCTCCCGTCGGCCAAAGAAGTCTCACAGTTCGAAGCATCCGCTTCGACGTCGAAGCGGAAGGACAAGATCCGGGAAATTTTGGAGCGTGAAACAGATTACGCGGATCACTGGATGACTTTTTGGAATGACCTTTTAAGAAACGACTATGCTGGCACGGGTTTTATTGATGGGGGCCGCAAGCAGATTACGGGATGGCTTTACCAATCGCTGAAGGAGAACAAACCCTATGACCGGTTCGTGAGAGAGTTGATGAATCCGACAAGTGAATCGGAGGGGTTCATCAAGGGCATCAAGTGGCGCGGTGATGTGAACGCTTCACAGGTTCCTGAGATTCAGTTTGCCCAGAATGTCTCGCAGGTGTTTTTCGGGGAGAACATGAAGTGTGCTTCGTGCCACGACAGTTTTATCAATGACTGGAAGCTGGAAGATGCCTATGGCATGGCGGCGATCATTGCCGGGAAACCGCTGGAGATGTATCGCTGTGACAAGCCGACCGGCAAGAAGATGGATGCCAGGTTCCTCTTTGATGAACTGGGTGACATCGATCAATCGGCCTCGAGAGAGAAACGACTCGCGCAGGCCGCTGAGCTTGCGACTTCCAAAGGGAATGGGCGACTCGCCCGAACCATCGTGAATCGTCTTTGGGCCAGATTGATGGGTCGGGGTTTGGTGGAGCCCGTCGATATGATGAGCAACCGTCCGTGGAGTGAGGATATGCTGGATTATCTGGCATGGGATCTGGCTCACAATGGATACGATTTGAAGCGTACCATGGCTATGATGACCAGCTCACGAACGTATCAAAGTATGACGGTGGCTCCGCCGGAAAAAGCGGATGATTTCGTTTTCCACGGCCCGATAGCCAAGCGGATGACGGCCGAGCAATTCATCGACGCGGTGTGGGAAATCACCGGGACAATACCGGGTAAAATTGAAGCCAAGGTTCCACGTGGTTCTTCCCCCGGCGCAGCGACAGTGCCAGGGAAGTGGATTTGGTCGGCGCCCGGTAATCGCCCGGCAGGGGAGAAGGTTGTTTTCACACGAGAGATTCAGTTGCCCTCAAAATTCTCAGCTCAAATGGTGGTGACTTGCGATAACGAATACGTTCTTAAGGTCAACGGGAAGCGGGTCGGTGGAGACGCCGATTGGGAAACGGTGGAGTCCTTTGATCTTTCAAGAGCGCTGCGGGCGGGTAAGAACACCATTCGAATCGAAGCGAAAAACCTGGGAAGCGCACCCAATGCCGCGGCCCTTTACGCCCATCTGCATGTGGCCGGGGCGAGCGGCACCCGGACCATCACGGCTGACAAAAAATGGCTCGCAAACGGGAAGCCTGCCGTGGAGGTGGAATCGACCCCATGGGCAAGTCGTCTCAATGGTGAGATTTCCAAGCGCCTGCCCCAGGTGGTGGAGGATGGCGAAAAAATGTCCAGGAGTTCGCGCGCCTCTTTGGTCAAGTCGACTCTCTTGATGAGAGCTCTCGGTCGTCCCAATCGCGAGCAGGTGGTCACGACCCGTCCGGCCGACCTTACGACCTTGCAGGCGTTGGAGTTGAACAATGGAGCCGAGTTTGTCGGCTACTTGAATCGTGGCGCAGCGAGGCTATTGTCTAACCAACAAGGAATGGTGATCAACCTCTATCTTGACGCTTTATCCCGGCCACCGAGTGATCTGGAAACAGACGTTGCCCGCGAGATTCTGGGTGCCAAGGCGACGCCGGAACGGGTGGCCGATTTCCTCCTGTCTCTTATACACATCTGACGCTGCCGACGATCTACTCTGTGTAGAT
>CAJXVQ010000708.1 GCA_913060685.1 uncultured Verrucomicrobiales bacterium | reverse complement strand
CGAGATCAGCCTCGGTCTCGTGGGCTCGGAGATGTGTATAAGAGACAGGAGTGGGGCTGTTGGTTCGTCCTTTGTTTTTGAAGGTGATGTTGGTGAAGATCGGACGACGGGCTTTCGGGTTCTTCTTTGCAGGGTCAAAGTCGGTGATTTCTGCGACTTCGGTGAGGAGATTCCAGGTTCCGTTGATCGCGGGATTTGGGGCCAATTTCCCATCCCAACGGAAGAGAAATTGATCCGGGTTTTGGGAAGCATCCTCGGGATTGAGATTGGCCTGCCATTCGGACGAAAGCATGGGGACAACGGCGGCGGAGCGAGTCACGAGATCATCACCCATGGCGGGGAGCTTTTGCTCCTCGAGATGGAGGCTGATCTTGCCTTGTGGTGTCCTGGAGCTTGGCTTTGTTTTGTATTTGTCGTTGTAGCGGATGAAGGTTTTGAGCGCAATGGTGACCGCCCGGCCTTTGAATTGATCGAGGAATTCTTTGGTGATGAAGGCTCCTTTGGGGACGCCGCCGGATCCGCGGCCACCGCCTTGTTTGGTCTCGATCAGTTGCTGGCCGTTGATATAGATGATGTGTCCGCCTCCGGCTCCGACGTGGTTGCCATCGTTGACCATGAGACGGTAGCGGTGTCCGTCTTTGAGCGCGGGGATTTTAAAGGTGCCTCGCATGAGGAGGATTTCCTTTTCCCAGAAGGTGTTGACAGGAGTGGCGCCGAAGCAATGGGGGCCGAGGCAGCCGTGATCACATTTCGTGATGGGGTGGTCGGGGATCCTGCCGTCGTAGTTTCCAAAAGGGCTCTTTGCTTTTTTCCAGCCGGATTTAGCTGGGTCGAAATCGGTGGCGAACCAGTTTTCCATTCCCTTCGGCATCGTGATTTCGCGGTAACGGGTGATGAGTTGGTCAAAGGGAACCTGCTCGGCGGGAATGGGATCGAAGGAATGGTAGGACCACTCGGCATTGCGAAGGTCGACAAACATCTGCCAGGCGAACCCGGTGAAGCCGGCGCGGTCGTAGAGGGCGGCGAGGCCATCGACGACATCGCTCTTGCCACCGGGCCGTTCCGACTGGGTTTCGCCCGCGGCGAGCTTGCGGAGATTGACCCGGTTCTTGCCGACAAACTCGGGGACCAATTCGTCCATGATGATGGGCTTGATCGCGGCCTTCAGCTTGGGTCCAAATTGGCTTGAGTCAGCGGCGAGGAAGAACTCCTTGTAAGGGAGGATTTCGTTCGGCTTGCGTTGCCGCGCGATTTCGTAAAGGGCGTCGAGGCCTCCAGGGACGTCGGCCAATGAGGCCGCAATCGCTTCGAGGTGGAACTCGTAGGTGGGCTTGAGATTCTGACCGCTCTCTGAACTTTTTTGACCTGCGTAGCCAGTGAAGGTTTCCTTCAAGGTCCCGGCTGCGAGTTGGTGGACAGCAGGGTTTGCGGATTTGATTTGAGCACGGATGGCTGGAGCGAAGCCAAGCGTAACGGACACGCGTTGATTGGTCCTGATCAATTCACCCATCGAAGGGAGGACTTTTTGATAGCAACGTTCATCGCCGGCGACGGGCGTGAGTGCGGTGAGAGCGGCGTTTCGAAGCCAGGCTTCTTCGTGTTTGAGATAGGGGATCAGGAGATCGACGAGAGGCGCGATTTGATCCGGCGAACCTTGCCCGATGATTTGTAAGGCGGCGTCTTTGATCGTCCAGGATTCGGCGGGGTCTTTCACGGCTGCCACTGCAAGTTCGAAGATTTCCGGGCTCAGTGAGCGGACTTTGGTGAGGGCGCGGAACATTGCTTCGCGGACGCGCGGGTCTTTGGCCCTCAGAGACTCCATCACGAGATCCGGGCGAACCTGACCGCCGGGTTTGGTCCACCCAATGTAGCCGCTATTTACCCCGAGAACCTTCATTGCAGCGGTGAAGCGGATGCTGTAATCCTGATGATGAAGGTAGCGCCGGATTTCGTCGTCGCTCGGTTGCTCCGTGCCATGGAAACGACGGAGGAAGGGCATGCTCGAATCATGGGCGAGAGTTTCGCCGGAGAGATCCTGCGTTTGGCCGTCTTGATCGGGGACGGCCTCGACCGAGAGGAAGACATTGTCGGCTTCCGTTCCCCAAGGTTGTTTGGGGAGTTGGTAGGGCTTTGAATACTGGGTTCGGGGTGCTCCGGTGATGCGAAGTGTTTTGCGAGGGATCGTATAAGTGAGAGGGTAAGCAATGCCCCATAATTCCTTATCATAACCGGCACCGCCGAGGATGCCGAAGGAGCCGTCGAAGCGGCGTGACAGGTCATAGTGCCACTGCCGGTTGTCCATGAAGTCACGGTATTGCGCGGGCTTCTTTTCGTAGAGCAATCCCATCGCGGCACTGCGCCAAATTTCACCAATGCCTCCGCCGGTGTGTCCGTGAAGCATGAAGGTCGTGCTGTAAAAACTCTGCATCGCGCAAAGGTCGCGCGCTTTGGCATAGAGGGATTTTTCGCCGTCGGGAGTGAGCGCGGCGGCGGCGGCCATGGCGAAGGCGAGTTTACCGTTCTTGCCGTTATCGACGAAGCCGATTTCGGGTCGATCGTCGCCATAGGGATTACTTCCCCGGCCCGCGTAGCGATAGAAATGTCTCAGCGCTCCGTGTAGGGTGTGGTCGGGAACATTCACGCCGCATTCCTTGGCGAGGAGGAGAAAGGTCACCACGTGAGTGCCCGAGGCATTGAGGTGGCCACTCCCGTAGCTGGTGAGGGCGGAGCCGCGACCGGCCCAGGCATCGTTGTGCTGGGTGCGGGCGGCGTTATCGACCCACTTTTGGATGTTGGCGAGAATCTCCGGGTCGCCGGTGCGGAGGTAACATTCAGTGAGGGGGATTCCGCCGTAGCCGATATACCAGGGGTAGGGACTGTCTCTTATACACATCTCCGAGCCCACGAGACCGAGGCTGATCTCG
>CAJXVQ010000707.1 GCA_913060685.1 uncultured Verrucomicrobiales bacterium | reverse complement strand
TACACAGAGTAGATCGTCGGCAGCGTCAGATGTGTATAAGAGACAGCTTCAGTACCGTTCACAAGTTCAACGGATTCGCAGATGCCTTCATCCTCCAGCGGATCGGCCTCAACAGCGGCCCGGCAGGTTCCTACAACGGCATCACTGATCTTCACGTCAGCTACATCAAAAAAGGCCTCCCCGGTGACATCAACTTCGTCGGCACCCTCCACGCCTTTCTTGATGGGAAAGCAGACGAAGCCTACGGCTACGAAGCCGACTGCGTCCTGACCAAAAAGTTTACCCCCGACATCCTCGGGCTCCTCAAGTGCGCCTACTTCGCCGGTGAGAACGAGTATGAGGACATCAAGCAGGTGACTGCTGAGCTCAACTTCAGCTTTTAAGACATCTTTCTTACTTTCCCGTGAAAACCACTTCTCCCTTTAACGAAGAGCAAACAGGCTATCTGAACGGCTTCATGGTCGGAATCCAGCAGGCACCCTTCCTCGGCCAAAATGCCCAAGGTCAGTTCACTGACCAGCCCGAGGAGACCGTCCATGGCACTCCGCTCGATGATCTCTGCCGCGAAGAGCTCATCAAGCATGAGCAAAATGGCCTCGATTGCTACGACCGCATCCTCGAACAGGCCGCAAAGGGAGAATTCGCCTCAGATGGAGACATCTTTCGTTTCAAGTTTCACGGACTTTTTTACGTCACCCCGGCGCAGGAAGCCTACATGCTTCGCGCCCGGATTCCCGGCTGTGCCCTCAGCTCCTTCCAGCTGAGAGGCATGGCCGATATCTCGGATGATTGGGGCAGCGGCTATCTCGACGTCACCACTCGCGGCAACCTTCAGGTCCGCGAGATCCAGCCCGAGAACACCGTCAACATCCTCAACAAACTCATCGACATTGGTCTCACTTCCAAAGGCTCCGGCGCTGATAACGTCCGCAACGTCACCGCCACCCCCACCACCGGTTTCGACAAGGACGAACTCATGAACGTCATGCCCTACGCCAAGGCCATGCACCATGCCATCCTCAACAACCGCGATCTCTATGGCATGCCGCGGAAGTTTAATATTTCATACGACTCCGGTGGAGCCATCTCGGTCTGTGCCGATACCAACGATATCGCCTTCTACGCCGTCACCCTAAAGGAGTCCACCCAGGACCTCGACGCTGGCGTCTACTTCCGCGTTCAACTTTGTGGCATTACCGGTCACAAGCAATTCGCCTCCGACTCCGGCCTCCTCACCACTCCTTCCGAGAGCACCGCTCTCGCCTCGGCCATCCTGCGCGTCTTCATCGAGCACGGCGACCGCACCAACCGCAAGAAGGCCCGCCTGAAATACCTCATCGATGACTGGGGCACCCCCAGGTTCCTCGAAGAAGTTCAGAAGAAACTCGGATTCCCCCTCCGCTACGTCGCCGAAGACCTCTGCGATACGCCCCGCCCCAAAATCAAGCACGGCCACGTCGGCACCTACAAACAAGCCGACGGCAAAAACTATATTGGCATCGTGGTTCCCGTGGGCCGCATGACCACCGCCATCGCCCGGAACATCGCCACCATCGCCGAAAACTTTGGCACCGGCGACATTCGCCTCACCGCCTGGCAAAATCTCCTCATCCCCCACATCCCGGATGAGAAACTCGCCGACGCCCAAGCTGCCATCAAAGCGGCCGGCCTCGCCTATGCCTCCACCACCATCTCCGGCGGCCTCATTGCCTGCACCGGCAATACCGGTTGCAAATTCGCCGCCGCCAACACCAAGGGCCAAGCCGTCCTTATCGGCCAGTATCTCGAATCCAAGATCGAGCTCGACCAGCCCATCAACATCCATCTCACCGGCTGCCACCACTCCTGCGCCCAGCACTATATCGGCGACATCGGCCTCATGGGAACTCCCGTCAAACTCGACAACGGCGAAAAAGTCGAAGGCTACAACATCGTCCTCGGCGGCGGTGTCGACGACACCCAGGCCATCGCCCGGGAAGTCTACAAAAGCATCCCCTTCACCGACGTCCCCCCTCTCATCGAGAAGCTCCTCATCACCTATCAAAAGAACCGCCAGGAAGCCGAGACTTTCGCCCAATACACCCAACGCGAAAAAATCGAAGATCTCGTTGTCGCATAAGTGGCATGATCCGTCCCGGTCTTGATCCCCCTTAACCCAAATCCAAGTCCTATCGGACCCATAAGATTCATCTTCCATGGATAACCTCATCGACAAGCTCCTCAATGAGCAATCGACTCTCCAAACCCCCGTCGCCCGATTTTCAAAATCCCACGACAACCATGAACTCCGCACCGACCTCTACAAACACCTCATCCCCCTCGAGAAACCCCGCCAAGGCGAACAATACGCCTTCCAGGTCGAACTCGATAAATGCACCGGCTGCAAAGCCTGCC
The DNA here is from genome assembly GCA_913060685.1 of uncultured Verrucomicrobiales bacterium. Lineage (GTDB taxonomy): Bacteria > Verrucomicrobiota > Verrucomicrobiia > Verrucomicrobiales > Akkermansiaceae > SW10. The sequence continues at coordinate 532 of CAJXVQ010000707.1, read as the reverse complement.
TTGTCGCCTGCCACACCCTAAACGGCCTCGATGAAGACGAAGCCTGGCGCGACGTGGGCCTCCTCGAAGGCGACAAAGACACCCCCGGCTTCCAGCAAACCGTCACCACTGCCTGCCACCACTGCCTCGAGCCCGAGTGCATGCACGGCTGCCCCGTCGGCGCTTATGAAAAAGACGTCGACACCGGCATCGTCCGACACCTCGATGACCAATGCATCGGCTGCGAATACTGCATCCTCAAGTGCCCCTACGACGTCCCCAAATACTCTCACGACCGCGGTATCGTGCGCAAATGCGACATGTGCCACCAACGCCTCGCCGATGGCGAAGCCCCCGCCTGCGTCCAGGCCTGCCCGACCGAAGCCATCTCCATCATCAAGATCGACACCGACGCCCTTCGCCAAAATATCAACTTCCTCCCCGGCGCGCCCACTCCCGAGATCACCATCCCCACCACCCGCTACATCGGCCGCAAGGTCCCCGCCAACGCCATCCCCGCCGACCAAGAGCAACTCACCCCTCAACCCTGTCT
>CAJXVQ010000706.1 GCA_913060685.1 uncultured Verrucomicrobiales bacterium | reverse complement strand
AGATCAGCCTCGGTCTCGTGGGCTCGGAGATGTGTATAAGAGACAGGTCTACCGCCGCTTTCCAAGAATTAAAGACAACCTCCTCCAGACCTATGTTCCCCTCAGTGATTACTGGATTTTCTGGGACGCCTCCCAATCACCGCCTGAATTGATTGCCGAAAAAGGATCTCATGATATCGTCCTCCTGCTGGAATGAGCCAATTGCTAAAAGACCGTGTCCCAAAGATCGCAGAAGCTGATCTTTCGGAAGAAGCATGCAAAGCCATCGCCGCCGCAAATCGCGCCGGCGAAAAACTCCGCGCCCGCAAACGTGCCCTGGGCCAAAAACTCGTCATCTGGCAAGATGGCAAAGTCGTCGAAGTTTCCCCGTGAAGCCCCACCCTCGTTCATTCTCCCCAACCTATCTGCGGAAAGCCCAAATCGCGTGAGGCAAAGCCTTTTACACGATCATTGCAAAGCCACATGAACCACCGCATACTCCCGATAACAAAGATGCCCACTCCCAAGACAGACCGCTCTCACTGGACCATCAAAAAGTTCACCAGCCACGACGAACTACGCACCCACGGGATCAAAGAATGGCAAAAAGTGAGCGGAGCTAGACGCCGACAAGCCGCCTGGGAACTCGTGCGCGACTACCTGATCGACGTCAAAGGAAAGCAGCCCGCTGAACTCCGACTTCAAAGAACTGTTACAAGCGTTCAGCGAGCACGACGTTGAGTACATGATCGTTGGCGGATACGCCGCAATTCATTACTCACAGCCTCGCTATACCAAAAATCTCGATCTCTGGGTTCGCCCGACCTTGGACAACGCCCGTAAGGTTGCGAAAGCCTTTGCCCAGTTTGGCCTGCCAATGCACGACTTCACTCTGGGCGATCTCGCAGACACCGGCTTTCAATTCTACATCGGAGTTGAACCCATCGCTTTCGACTTCCTCACCTCCATCAAGGGCCTGGAATTTGGAAAGGCTTGGCCAAACCGCCAACAGTCGGACCAAGACGGAACCCCAATCTGGTATCTCGGGAAAGACGATCTTATCGCAGCAAAACAAGCTTGTGCGAGACCACAAGACTTAAGCGACATCGACGAAATCCGCCGCGCCGACTCGAACTTCGAGTAAGGCCCTAGGGAGGGAGTCAATGTCCCCGCAAGATTGGATCACCACGGCTTTTTGCTCTTAGCGATTGGCTCTTAGCTTTGAAACCCGCCGTCGACGATGGTCGGGAGACACTGTCCACGAAGGTAGCCAACAGCTCCAGCTTTTGGTCCCCTCAACCAAGGTGCCGCCTCCGGCGCAGTTCGAAGTTTCAAGTGTTCAGTTTCAAGTTCCCAGCCCCAATAAATCCTCTGCGGCCCCGCGCCTCTGCGTGAGACCTCCCCAACCAATCGCGTGAGGCGAAGCCTTTTACGCGACAACCAAGCCCTTCACAACTAGATGTTAAATGTTCCTCCCCTGCTTCAAATCTCATCCTTCGTGTTCAAATCTCACCTCTCACACCCTCAATCCCCCCTTTCATGCCAGGTCTCCAAAACACCCCGCCAATTCTCCACCCCTTCCTCCTTCATCGTCTCCGCACGGAACTCAGCCACAATAACTCCTGATAAAAAATCGCGTGGGGCGCAGCCCTTTACGCGAAAAAATCGCGTGGGGCGGAACCCCTTTACGCGAAGAAATCGCGTGGGGCGGAAGCCCTTTACGCGACGCGACTAAAAACTCCCGCGCCGCGAGTTCGATATCAATCGCCAACCCGCGCTCCGCATACACCAACAGCGGATAGCCATCCCGGTTTTCCAAGCGAATAAATTCCTCCTCGAGGCACCAATCAACCATCGCGAGAATCTCCTGATGCGACTTCTCTAAAAAACCACCACCCGCCAAAATCGCGTGAGGCGAAGCCTTTTACGCGACCACTCCTCCTTCACCGTCTTCGCCTTTGATCCTGCCAGCACCTTCGCCAAACTCGTCCGCCCGGCCTCCCCAAAGACCGCCCGCATCCCCCGCAAAATTGTCTCAATCTCTTCCCGGGAAAGTCCACTGACCGCCCCGTAATTCTCCACCGCATCTCTGCGCGCGTTCTCATCATCGTTCTTCATGACGCCCCGGATCATAGCCTTTCTGCCACCCACACGCAATCCACAGATAAATCCCGGCGACCAATTCATCCCACTTGAACGCCCGGCTTCATGAAGGAGAGGGATAAATCATGTCCATCCAGCTATCCACGCAAACCGGCACCTTGCGAGCTCCTTCCAGGTATTCGGTGTTCTTCTTCACCTATCCGTGGTTTAAATCCTCCATGCATCAAGGCCCCACCCTCTACCTCATCGGAGGTCCCAATGGTGCCGGAAAAACGACCTTCGCCAAAGAATACCTCCCAAACGAAGTCCAATGCCTCCGCTTCTACAACTCCGACGAAATTGCCGCCGGCCTCTCCCCTCTCAATCCTGCCGCAGCTCAGATCCAAGCAGCTAGAATCCTTCTCAAGAACCTCTCCCAATCGATCACCAAACGCGAAACCTATGTCCCTCTCAGCAACCACTGGCTTCTCTGGGACGCTTCGCAATCACCTCCTGAAATCATTGCCGAAAAAGGAACCCATGATATTGTAGAACTCATCCAATGAGTGCCTTGCTGAAACACACTGTGCCTAAAATCGCAGAAGCCGATCTTTCCGAAGAAGCACGCAAAGCCATCGCCGCCGCAAATCGCTCCGGCGAAAAACTCCGCGCCCGCAAGCGCGCTTTGGGCCAAAAACTCGTCATCTGGCAAGACGGTAAGGTCGTAGAGGTCTCCCCGTAAACCATGTGGTCCGGCTGGAGCAGGATCACCCCGGCTTATAGCTCTTAGCGATTGGCTCTTAGCTTTGAAACCCGCCGTCGACGGCGGTCAGGAGACACTGTCCACGAAGGTAGCCAACAGCTCCAGCTTTTGGTCCCCTCAACCA
>CAJXVQ010000705.1 GCA_913060685.1 uncultured Verrucomicrobiales bacterium | reverse complement strand
GAGATCAGCCTCGGTCTCGTGGGCTCGGAGATGTGTATAAGAGACAGCTTTTGGTTTTGGGAGGGCGAGGCCGCGGGCCATCTTGTCCAGTGCGTTGACCCCTTCGCTGATGCCTGCGGAAAAGTCGCCTCGTTTGAATGCTGGAATGATCAAGGAATCCATGACGTGCTTGGCGTCCGCGTCATGCTTGCCGCCCCACGCCTTGCCCAGCTCAATCCTCGCCTTGCGGTCGCCGGGCGAGACAAGCAGGAGAATGCCGTAATTGCGCTCCTGGGAACCGATACCCCATTCGTCGAACAAAGCGGCGGCGTAGGAATCGACCGTGTAATCGGTCGCTCGGAAGGAAATCAGGGAGGAGATGGTGACCACGAGAATCGGGATGTCTTCCTCCGCCAACAGGCTCGCTGCGATCTTGTCGATGGTCGCGGCGTCGGCTGGCGAAAGCAATCCCGCCTGGTCAACATAGAAGTGCTCATTCGGTGGCTTCTCCGGAAAGGTGACGGCTCCGGCGTGGCCTAAGGCCAGCAGGCTGAGAAGGAAAACCGTTAAATGTGGGAAGAAGCGGGTTCGCATCATGAGTGTCGGTTTCTTGTCTCCGATTGGCGCGTCAACTCAGGCGTCGGGCTTGGCGTTGTCCGGCTGCTTCGGGCTGCGGTTTTGAACGGGAGCGCTCCTGATAAGCAAACTCGCGATACTCTGTTGTCCTCCAGCGCTGGAAAGAGCGAGGCCAGTTGGAAAGGCATTGTCATATTCGCGCACAACGTTAGAGGTCAGGCGACCCCAAGCGAAGATTAAAACATCGAATTCAAAAACAAACTCCCAGAGCGAAGGGTGTCGTCAGCACCGTTTTGTTCGCCGGTTTGGTTTCTTTAGAGAGTGTAAGCATCGCAGTGAGACTTGAGAAAATACATAAAATGCACCGCCGCTTCTGGCCATTTTTCGACGTCATCATCTTGCCCGTCGAGCCATTCGTTAATTGGGTCAACGTAAGGTTCGACTCTCGTGTAGAATGATTGAATCTCGTCCTCAGATTGCTGATCGAAATAATCTCCTCGTCGCACATCGCAAGCAATCGCCCAACGTTCGACCAGTGGTATAAGGTGCTGGAAAGCCTCAGGAACCTCATCGGAAACAACAATGATTTTCGGAGCAGATTCTGCGGTAAAACCATAGACATCCCGAAACACTTCCGCGGCATGGACCTCGCCCGGTTTGAGAGGAGGAGCATCGTCTGTCATTTCTTTGGCGAACGTAGAGTGGAGGCGATTCCTGAGCGAACATAAAACTAGGCATTCAAAAATCAACTCCTAGAGCGAAAGGAGTCGCCTCTCATGACTTGATGGTGGAGCAGAGAATGGGAGCCGATCAAGCGGCAGAACCTGCACGCAGAATCGAGGCAGTGTTCAATGCGGTGGGTGGCGGTGATCGTGGCAGTCGCTCTCGTCGACGGCGGTCTGAGCAACGGGCTGCGCCTCGCTGCTCGCAGAGGCAAAACATGAGGAGATCTCCAATCAGCACGTGACTCCAACCTCTCTCGATTCACCCACTATCGTACGAGTCATCTCACACCTGACCGAGAGTGGATTCCGACATCTGGGTTAATGGTTGAATGATCATGATGCTCTCGACTCGCCAAGGGTCAGGTGTTGAGGACGTCTTGTTAGCCGCCGTTGGTGAAGCGAACTGGAGCAGACAGGACGTTTCCATCCGGATCGCATCGGCATTGAAGAAGGTATCCACAAACTTCATTTTCATTCAGGAGAGGAGTCGCGGCAATGTATTCGTCGCACGGGAAGAATGCGAAGACCCGTGACGTCGAAGCGCTTGGGACATCCAGTCGTTCGGTGTGAACGGACGAAAAACCATCCGAAAAGCGATTCCAAAGCGCCTCGTTGTCTGATCCACGGTCGAAGTCCGCATCGTCGAAATACTCTCGCAAATCCGATAGGTGACTTCGCTCGGAGACTACAGCTCCACCATGAGTTTCGATGCTGATTCCGGTTCGTCGATTCTGGATGTCTTCTTCGAAGGACTTCACATCCGAGTGGAGAACCCTAATCTTTGCGACTCCATGGTAGTCTTTGAAGTCGCTTGGCGTTGTCTCGAACCGGTAAATTCCAGGACGACCAATCGGGAGCGAATAGATATCGGCAGCTAAACCGGGATGTCCACTCAAGCCGATCTCCTTGTCGAAAAGCATCTCGTCGACATCTGATCGGGGCTCTTCCATTTCTTCGGCAACGTTTGAAGTCTGGCACCAGCTACCGGCGGCGCTCCTTCGACTGCGGGTTGAAGGTTGTAGCTACGGTGATCATTTCGACTCGGAGCGGGTAGCCGGTTTCCCAGCACCGCCTTGTGTGTGCGTAGCATGCGCTGAAACCAAACGGGGTTCAAGTCCCCGGTGAATAGAATGAACACTGAAGAACAAAAGAAACTGCTAGCAGTGAAAAGCACTACCAGAGGCCAACTGCGGAAGGGCGACCGACCGTGGGAAGGAAGGCTATGGGAAATCTGCCAGACGATGAACAAGAAGCTCATACGAGGCCGACTGAGTGGGACGAGGTGGCACAACACACCGAAATCCTGTCATTCAACTCAGGAGGTAAATGAGACGTTTGGGCAGAGGAGGTTTCAGGGCTTACCTATGGAGATCTCGTGGGCATGCGGTCGCACCAGTGCGACAGCGCATCGGTCAGAAATGGCAGGTGTGACCCGCGAGAAGTCAGCAGAGGTCGTATTACCAGAGTCGAGAATCGGGAGGATGAAAGAAGCCTAATGAACAACGATACCCGCCAGCGTGACTCAGGAAAGGACCGAACCAATACGGGGAACCGACCCGCGCACCCATCCACCACGACGAAGCCGCGAGGTGAAGTGAGACATGGAAATGGGACGCAGGTAGAGAAAGAGAGTTCCCGTGGAATAACACTGGAAGACATCCTCAGCTCTGAGAATGTGG
>CAJXVQ010000704.1 GCA_913060685.1 uncultured Verrucomicrobiales bacterium | reverse complement strand
ACGAGATCAGCCTCGGTCTCGTGGGCTCGGAGATGTGTATAAGAGACAGCTGGTTCCTTACATGAACAACGGGGCGCACAGCTGTTTCCGCGAATCAACCGCGACAAACCGGCGATGAAGATCAGCGGAAGGCACGTCCAAAAAGGAGCCCTCCTCCTGATCGATGGCGAACGCGTCGAGGGATCAATCAGAGACCTCGGCAAGGATTCGATCGAGATTAAGCTGGGCAAGTTACCCGCAAAAGGAATGCGCATGCTTCAGGTGCAAAACCCGCAAGGTTATCTCAGCAACGAATTCATCTTTTTCGTAGAAACCGAGGCAGAAGCGATTCAGCGCTACAAAAAAGAGCCCGCCTATCTGCTCACCACCATCCTGAACTCCGCAATCATCAACGACCATCCCGAGGAAGCACGCGTCGCGATGGAGGCGGGAGCGGACCTCAACATGCCTCATCAGCATTTTGAAAAAGAAAGACCTCCCCTCATCATCGCGGCCCATTACGGACGAACCGCCATTCTGAAAAATCTCCTGAAACGCGGCGCAGATCCAAACATTCAAACGAAGAATGGCGAGACCGCCTTGCACCGCGCCGCTCATATGGGACGACTGGAAATTTGTCAGGAACTACTCGCAGCCGGCGCCTACCCGTCGATCCGAAACAACAAGGGAAGGCTCCCTGTCGAGTTAGTCAGACACTTCCATCAAAAAGGAAATTTTGAAAAGCACCACGCGCCCTACAACGCAAATCTCACTCTCGACCATGACCGCTATCTGAGAGAACAACCGAAGGTGAAAGCTCTCTTGGATTCTGCGCTCACCACCAAGCGCCCAAATGTCGTAATCTTGCTGGCGGACGATCTCGGGTCCAAAGACATCGGTTGCTATGGGGGCCCCGTAAAGACGCCCGCGCTCGATGCGATTGCTGCAAACGGAGTCAGGTTCACCGATTTCCATTCCGGAGCCTCCGTCTGTTCACCATCGCGCGCCACCCTCCTAACCGGACGCCAGCATCTCCGCACCGGCGTCTACACCGTCATTCAAGACCACCAGCATGACATGCACCTACTCAAGCGGGAGGTCACTATTGCTGAGGCCCTGAAGGGAAATGGTTATCAAACGGTACACCTCGGCAAGTGGCACGTCGGCGCGCCTTTCCGTGGACGGGACAAGCCGACCTTGAATGACCATGGATTTGACTACTGGTTCGCCACCGACAACAACGCCGCTCCAAGTCACCGGAACCCAACGAACTTTTTTCGCAACGGAAAGAAAGTGGGCAAAATCGAAGGCTACGCCTGCCAAATTATCGCCGATGAAGCCATCACCTGGTTGGAGAAAGATCGCAAACCCGACCAGCCCTTCTTTCTCAACATCTGGTTCCAGGAACCACACGCCCCAATCGCAGCGCCGGATGAAATCGTCTCGCAATATGGAAAGCTCGATGACTCCGCTGCGATCTATTCGGCAACCATCGACAACACGGATCGCGCCATCGCCCGAATCATCGCCAAATTGAAAGCAATGGGTGAGTTGGACAAGACCATCATCATCTACGCCTCGGACCACGGGAGCTACCTGACAGAACGAAACGGCGATCTCCGCGGCGACAAGGGATCAAATTTCGAAGGCGGCCTTCGCACCCCTGGAATCTTTTTCTGGCCAAAGGGCATCCCCGGTGGCCGGATCGAGAAGGAACCTGCCGGAGCAATCGATCTCCTGCCAACCATCTGTGGCCTAACCGGAATCACCCCTCCCCGCCACGTCCATCTGGATGGTTCGGACTTGTCTCCTTTGCTTAAAAAAAGAGGAGCATTCAAGCGCCACCAACCACTTTTCTGGCACAGCCCTACCGGACAGCCCAACGTCGCTCTGCGAGATGGAAACTACACCCTCATGGGCTATCGCGTCCACGAGTTTGAGAAGGACTCCGGGCGGATCAACGCGCTACTCAAACAGATCAAGCCCTTGCTCGAAACAGAACTCGGCCACGAGATTGAGCGCCCGGAGTTGTATTCAATGTGCTTCAACAGCAGTTTCAAGAACCCGGATACGGAACGCCTCCGAAACGAATTTGTGCGCCACCACCAATTCCAGGAATCCTGGACTCCCATCATCAAGGCAGGTTCAGGTGGGTTCCGAAGATTCGAACTCTACGATCTGTCCAACGACCCAAAACAACGAACTAATATCGCCGCCGCTAAACCAGAGATCGTCGAGCGAATGAAGGCACAGCTTCTATCCATCAACACCAGCGTATTGGCCGATGCTCCAATCTGGGGAGTCGAATCCCCGCAAGCATCGCCGTCCAAGCCAAAGCTGCAAAACCAAAACACCCGGGAGCTCCTGAGACAGATCGAGGCCACAAAGATTCCAGCAGCGTATGTCGTCGCCAAACATCAAGACTATGTCGACAAGCGAATCGCAACCATGACTCCTGCCCAGCACGCACGCCTTGGCTTCCTTTGGAAGGAGAAACGACGACTCGACCCAGACATGAAAAACCGTGGCAACTCCTTTATCCGGATTCTGGAGTTCGTTTCTAAGAACGAATAAATGATAAACCCGGCGATCGCCGCCGAAATGAGTTGGCACTTGCCTTCATCGACTGCAGAAAACCGCTGACACGAGAAAATTCATGAGAGCCGGACCAAGGTATCATCTTTGACGTCCTAAGTTTGATCCAAAAAAACTTCGGTCCGCTCTTCACTCCTTCGCGAGCGAGACGCAGATGACTTCGGTGTCGTTGCGAATGAAGGCGCACTTTTTGGCGTAGGCCGGGTGTGACCAGACGATGTCGCGTTGCCTGAGATCGAGGCCATTGGGTTCAATGACGTGAGCGCGATCAATTTCCTGGTAGCCTTTCACGGAAAGCTTCGCGATGACGAGGTCGCCCTTCTCGGTGAAGAGAAAGTAGCGGTCTTCATGCTGTCTCTTATACACATCTCCGAGCCCACGAGACCGAGGCTGATCTC
>CAJXVQ010000703.1 GCA_913060685.1 uncultured Verrucomicrobiales bacterium | reverse complement strand
TACACAGAGTAGATCGTCGGCAGCGTCAGATGTGTATAAGAGACAGATCTTGAACCCCATGCCCGGAGGAGTCATCTCTTCAAGATTCCTCGGGCTGGAAAAGAAGGCCCACGCCTCCTCAATCGAAATTGGCAGTGTTTGTTCCTGGCTCAGTGAATGCACCTTCATCTTGCGGGAAGGATACCCTCACTTTGGAATCGGTCGCCCGAAAAGATCGAAAAGAGTGTCTACTCCGCTCTTGATCGCATCGGAGGTCCCATCGATCACGGCTCCGGGGTCGACCCCGGTCCCCTCTTCGATGAGGTCGCCCGCTTTATCGAGCACCCCTTTGCCAACCCCAAGAATCACTCCTTGATTGGCCAGGATCGCTTTGGTCGATTCCCCAATCACCTCACCGCTATACTTCAAGGCATACTGACCGGACTCGGGAATCATCTCGAACATCCGCTCACCGGCGGCCTCGATCAGGCGCTCACTCAGATCCTCCTGCGGAGAATCAAGGGTCCCGCTGATTGTCAAAGGAGTCCACAGCAAGCCCAGCTCGCCACGCTGAAAGACCTTGGTCTCGGCTCCCGGCAAATGACCCAGCGTCCCCGGAGTAATTCCCAAGCGAAAATTGCCTTCCCGAATCACGTCTCCATCAAGCGTCATGGATCCCTCCAAACGAACAAGACCCTCACTCGCTAAAACAATATTTGTAAGCCTCACATTCTTCCCGACCTTTTCAAACTCCAGACTCGCCTCGGAGAGAGCCAGGCGCCGGAAGCGAGCGGTATTCGAATACGCCGCGATCCGATCCAGAACCGGGAGCGCCGTCAAAACCCCATCCTTGATCTGAAGATCGCCCGTCACCCGCGCATCACGATCGGGTCGGCCGGTAACCTCAAAGGATACCTCAAGTGGCCCCATCAACCGCTGTTTCCAGTCCTCGGCCAGGATCTCCTGCACTCGTGCTCCCGTCACCTCACCCCGCATTTGCCAAGCCCCGCTTTCCATTCCAAAGTCTCCTTCCGCCGTTAAACGAGCCTTGTCGAGAACATCAAACTCCGACGAGTGCAAATAGAATTGATCTCCGGAGTAGCTCCCTTTGGCCTGCTTGAGGGAAAGTCGATCCAGCAAAGAAAGCGGGGTTGTGATCTCACCACCATTCAGTTCCAGATCATAAATCTTGGTCGTCGACCCGGGACGGACCTTGGCCGAGGTATTTTTCCATGCCCAAATCCCGTCATCGGTCACCGCCCGTCCATTGATGGTCGCGATATCGACCGCCGTGACCTCAGTTTTATCCGGCAAAAAAGGATCCCAAAACCCCTTCTCTTTGATCCGCTCAACTTTAGGCTCATCATCCCGACGGGAACTCTCACGAAAATCACCAATCAACTCCACCTCGCGAAGACGAACATCTTCAATCCGGTAAACCCCGCCCCATGCCGCGCCAATGTCAACCTGGGCATCAATCCCGCGGGCATTAAGATTCTGAATCCCGTTGTTTCCCTGAAAGGAAAACTCCTCGGTCTTCACACTCCAACCATCCCACTGGAAAGTGGCAAACTCGGCCTCCCCATCCAAAACCAAGCCAGCTTCCTCGCCGAGCATCACTCGAAAATCATCACTTCGAAGATAACTTCGGACCGCGTTATAAGCGAAGATCAGCCCAATGATCAGCAGGAACAACAGCAAACCTCCACCGTAAAGGAGCCACTTTGCAGCACTTCCCCGTTGAGTCTTCCGGCTTTGCGATTTCCGGGATTGGGATTTGCGACGTTTCCGACTGGCCATGGGCAAAACCTAGCAGTCTTGTGCCTCAAGCCAACAAATTTGAAGCAAGAAGCACCCGTATCTTTCGAAATTGAACCGTGGCCCTATCGAAGCGATGTTCCCATCGAGCCATCGGCAGAGCCCTGGTTTTTTCGTGTTTGCGGGCCTTCATTTAATACCGACGGTATCAGGAAGCAACTGAGCAGAAGATGTCCCCCTGAAACTAATTTCAGTAGGTCCGATCGTAGCGCTCGATCCCCGAAACAATGGCACGGGAAGCAGCAGACTGATAAGCGTGGGTCTTGCAGCGCGAGCGCTCGTATGAATTGCTAATGAACCCGCATTCCACCAAAACCGCAGGACAAGCCGTGTTGCGCAAGACGGAATAGCTCCGGTATTGATATCCGCGATTCCTGGTCTTAAGACTACTTGACAATCCACCCTGAATCGACTTGGCAAGATAACTTCCACGATTGCCGACATAGAAGGTTTCAACCCCCCTCACCCCTGTGTTGCGATCCGCGTTAAAGTGAATGCTCACATAGATGGCGTTACTGTGCTGATTGGCGATCTGGGCGCGACGCTCCAGACTGACTGTTGCATCGCTCCGCCGGATCATGGTCACCCGATATCCGCGAGACTTGAGAGAGGCTTCAACCAGACGCGCAACCTTAAGATTCAGGTCCGACTCACGGACACCTCCCCAAACGGCACCAGAATCTTTCCCACCATGTCCGGCATCCAGGATCACCCGCATTGATTTGGCAACCGGCTTGGCCGTCGCGACCCTTGCCGCAACCTTGACTGACTTCGAGGGAATTTTGAGCGTCTTGCCCACCTGCAATTTACGAGCGTCTTTGTACCCGTTGTGGGCCATCAGGCTATCCAACGAGACCTTATACTTTTTCGAAATTGCGTAGAAGGTTTCAGACTCCTTGACCTTGTGAGTCAACCCCATCGAGGTGCCGCACAAGACGAAAGCAGCTAATAGAACTGCGAGATATTTAATTTGTGACGCCCTCATAATTAAAAAACTATCGTTTTTTATCCTCATTAAACAATAAGGTCAACGAAGTTTTTAAAAAACGTCAGTAATCTCGGGAACTTAAGCTTTCGTCTTCCCCTTCCGTGCCCGGAAGAGCGGCAGAACGAGATAAACCACAAAGATCACTGCGGGCGCATACACCTGTCTCTTATACACATCTGACGCTGCCGACGATCTACTCTGTGTAG
>CAJXVQ010000702.1 GCA_913060685.1 uncultured Verrucomicrobiales bacterium | reverse complement strand
CGAGATCAGCCTCGGTCTCGTGGGCTCGGAGATGTGTATAAGAGACAGCTTTATGGCAGAAGATTCTCAAATTCGTGGGTCTCTCCAAGCCTGAACCAGCTCGTCCCGCTAAAAAGGCAGCCAAAAAAGCCGCGCGCGCTCCGAAGGAGAATGTGCGTGATGCTTCAGGTCGCACTAGTAAAGATGGTGGTGACCGCGAAGGAGGAGGTGGTAAAACAGCACGTGCCCGCCAGAAGCCACGGCCCACGCCTGATAGCTCGCAGGTGGACGGAAAGAGGCTCTACATCGGCAATCTCTCCTATGATGCTGCTGAACACGACCTTGAGGATCTTCTCAAGGGCGTGGGGGCAGTCCGTAAAATCGAGATTGTCTACAATCGCAATACCCACCGCTCCAAGGGCTACGGCTTTGCTGAGATGGCTCGGGTTGATGAGGCCAAGCGGGCCGTGGAGGTTCTCCACGACCAGCCGTTTATGGGCCGCACGCTGATTGTGAACGGGGCCAAGTCAAAGGGCCCGGTTGACTCGGACGGCGATCCAGCCCCGCAGGAAAATCCTCCTCCGAACCTTCCGGAGAACGAGGAGTAATTATTTCTTTTTGAAATTTCAGCCCGTTCGGTGTTTTCCGAACGGGCTTTCTTTTTCTAGAGTCATCACGTGAACCCCACTCCTCTCTATCTTTGTGGTCCGACGGCTTCCGGCAAGACCGGGCTGGCTCTCGCGCTGGCGAAGAGGTGGGGAGGTGAGATCGTGAACGCCGACGCATTTCAGGTGTATCGCGGGTTGGAGGTTCTGAGTGCGGCGCCGACGGAGGAGGAGAAAGGGATTTGCCCTCATCATCTTTTTGGGTTCCTGGATCCTTTGGAGTCGATGGATGCCGCCAAGTATGAGGCCCTTGCAAAGCCCTTGATTTCGGGAATTCTAAGTCGAGGCAAGTGTCCGATCATCGTTGGTGGCTCGGGATTGTACCTCAAGTTTTTGACCCATGGGGTGGCTGCGGCACCGCCGGCCGATGAAAAGATCCGGGCTGAGTTGGATCAGTGGGCAGTGGATCAAATCTACCATCGCCTTAAGGAGCTCGATCCAGAGGAGGCGGCGCGTCAGAATTCTGAAAATCGACGTCACCTTTCGCGCGCCCTTGAGATCTGCCTGATTACGGGCGGCAAGGCTTCGGATCTGAGGAGGAACTTTGCAGATCCTACCATTCTTGAGGGGTTGAAGGGGGTGGTTTTGTCGTGGCCGCGGGATGTTCTGGCGGAACGGATTGCCTTGCGAACGAAGCAAATGATGGAAGGTGGGGCTGTCGAGGAGGTTGCGGGTCTTTCCGGTGTGACGGGAACAATTCGGCAGGCGATCGGAGTTCGTGAGATCGAGGCCTTTCTCCGGGGGGAGATGACCCGGGACGAGTGTGAGGAACGGATCACGATTTCAACCCGGCAGTATGCCAAGCGTCAGCGCAATTGGTTTCGACGTGAAAGTTGGCTGCGCCCGCTGGAGGGGAGTCTTGCGCTGGAAGAGCAAATCGGGGAGGTTACTCGATGGGGTTGGCCTCGAGGCGATCGCTGGTGATGCGAACGACGACGGAGTAGGATGCGCCCTCTTGTCCGGTGCCGAGGAGAACGGAATGTCCGTCTTCGGTGCGCCAAAGGTGTGACCCGAGAATGAGGCCGTCCTGCAGGTCGGAGGAGTTGGGATAGGGGGCTCCTTGAATGGCATCTCCATGGAGGATGGTGAGGAGATTGATGAGCTCGGTCCAATTGTTTTGGAGCTGGCCACTGTAGAAATCGAGGGACTTGGCCTTGGTTCGCAGGGTGACTTCCTTCAGCTTGTTGCCATCCCAATCGAAGAAGAGGTGGCAGTGGAGGCCGCCAATGGTTTGCTTGGTTTTGAAGGTGCCATTGAGGCCGACGCGGGCGACCATGACGGCCGGGACCGAGCTTTCCACAATTTGGCTCTCGCTGAGTTTTTGGATGACAATTTTACGGGTGTCTCCAAATTTGAGAGTGTCAAAAGCAGCGCCTTTTGGAGCGGGGCCGGCGGGCTTCTTATTGTTGGGGTCTTTCACCTTGGGGGGGTGATTGGCGCTGAGCCATGCCTGATCATCAGCGTGGAGCTTCTCGATGGCGAAGGTGAGGATACGACCGGTCCGGCGGAGAGTGACCAATTTTCCGTCGTTCGAGATATAGGTGGCTTCGAAGGTTTTATCTCCGGAGGCACTTTGCCATTGCCGGGCTGAAAGCGAGGCGATTGTAAAAACGAAGGTGGCGATGAGACAGGAAATGCGCATGATTCAGGATGTAGGAACGATCCGAATAAGGGATTTCTTAGCGGAAAAATGGTATGAAGGAGATCGATGGACAAGAGTGAGCTCGAAAGGACACCCAGCTGGACCGAGATCCTGACGCAGGATGGCTCTGCTTTGCTGACGAAAGGGAATAAAGTGACCCTGTATTTTGAGGGAGATGAGGTCTTCGAGGCGATGTGCGGGGAGATCGCGAAGGCGACGAGGTTTGTGAATATGGAGATGTATATGTTTCTCTCAGATCGGGTGGGAAGGGTGATGGCGAGGGCGCTTTCGGAAAAGGCACGGGCCGGTGTGCCGGTGCGAGTGGTTTATGATGCGATTGGTTCTTCGGCCGCAGAGGGGGAGATGTTTGAGGCGATGAGAGAAGCGGGGGTGAGGGTCGAGGCGTTTCGACCGGTGGCTCCATGGCGAAAGCGAAGCGGGATTCTGGGGCGGAATCATCGTAAGAATCTCATTATTGATGGACGGGTGGCGTTCACCGGGGGGATGAACTTGGGAGAAGTATGGTCTCGCAAGTATCGCGAAGATGCCTGGCGGGATACTCATATGAAAGTCGAGGGACCCGCAGCGGCGGCATGTCAGTATTTTTTTAAGGAGGCCTGGAAAAAGGTGTGTGGTGAGCCTGTCACCGATTCGTGTGTTTATAAAATAGACCAGTCCGGGCCGGGAGCTGTCTCTTATACACATCTCCGAGCCCACGAGACCGAGGCTGATCTCG
>CAJXVQ010000701.1 GCA_913060685.1 uncultured Verrucomicrobiales bacterium | reverse complement strand
TCAGATTTTCAAATTCCCGAGCCACCGTTAAATCCGGATCGGTGATCGATCCGGGCTAATGTCGCTCAAACTCGTAGATGTCGAGAAGGTCCGCCAATTTAAACCGGCATGGAGCGTTGGACTGCTGTCGGCCGGAGCGGTCGGAGATCTCGCCCGACTTGACATCGCTTTTCTCAGACTAAATGCGGGCTCGATCGACTGATTAATGACCGACCGACCGCAGGCCTGCCGAAAGATGATCAGCGAACGATCCAATCTAAACCCGGGAGAACAGCTTCTCATTGACTTGTCCGCCCGCCCCTGCCGTCTTCCCAACCCTCAAGAACCATGAAATTTCTGCGCCTTCTCATTACCAGTGCATTCGTCCTTTCTCTTTGCTCCTGTGGCCTCGTCCAATTGCCATTCCGGGTTGTCGGAGGCGTGGTCAAAGGAACCGCCCAGGTCGGACGCGCCGCCGTCAACAAACCCAAAGAAGCTCACGCGAAACGGAAGGCCCGCAAGGAGGAAGAACGAAAGAGCCAAGAGGCCAAGGATACGGAAGCCCAGGATATGGAAGCCCAGAGTATTGCTCCGATTTTCGGAGAAAGGTCTTCATTCGATTCCGATCCGGCCTTCGGCACGGAAAGCGCTCCACTCCCCGAACCGAATACAAGCGATCCGCCCGTGAACACGGACCCACCGCTACCGACTGCCAACGAATAGGATCTGCGACAAGAGCTTAGCCTGTCGATACGTTTCCCCCCAATCAAATCACCTATTTTGCGCTCTCATTACAAAATCTTTTGAGTCCTCTATTGTCGCACTCACCCAAGCTCTTCCCACGCCTGCCCCAGACTGATCATCCCTCCCAACTCTGACGGCACTCTTACCGCGCTTGCCCGCTAATCACATCACATCCCGTGTGAGACATCGTCAGCTTCCCTTCCAAGACGAAAAAAAGGAGCCAAACTCTGCCTAGCATCCTTTCACTCATTGTCTGGGCCACCGAATCCGGTCCCTTGCCCTAATCTTCTCTGATAAAATCTCACGCAGAGCAGCAGAAAAAATCAGAGCGACACTCTTGCACCATGACCATCGACATGACATCGAAACCAATCACAAAATCCTCTTCAGCATGGTTCGCAGCCTCCTCCAGAATCAATACCCCCGCCGCTCTGCTGCACTGCGTGAGGATCTCTCCCCCTTTGCCGACTCGTCCACCACTGCTTGAACGACTTCGCGAAGAAACACCGCAAATCCCTCCGCCGCCACCCTTCGATACCGCCTCCATCGAGCCACCCTGGCAGGCCATGAAGAAACGAATCCCCGACGACTCCTGACAGACCGACAACCCAGACGCCGAAAAAACCACTACCTAAAAACATCTTGGCAACGAGGTCCGGAAGTCTACCCCCTCAAACTTTGAAGAATACGTAAAAAGCAATTTCCCAGTAATCATGAAGAACACGTTTTTTGCCTCAGTCCCGATCGCGATTCTACTCATGCTGGTGCCAAGCTCCAAGGCTGTGACCGTTCACTTTACGGCGAGCGGCGTCCAGGGCTTGGGGAACGCGGAACTTTGGGGAGCCTCGAACATTACCAGCAATTCGACCGCGTTCGAACTGCGTTTCGATTTTACCACCACGACGGATGCCATCACCCAGGCGATTCCCTTACTTGAAGGGGGCGGCAACGGCATCGGGACGAAGTCGGACCTCAACATGAACAACGATTGGGCGGGAGAAGACGGAGGAACCGGCTTGGGCCAGGAAGGCGGAACCCAGCGCTACGTTGGCACAACCCTTTTCGATTCCGGAAACATGGCCGTGTTCACAGACGGCAATGACGATGACATCACCGTCAACATTTACGATCAGACGCTGGGCGACTTCGACCTGAACGATGTTCTGATTCCCGAGCCGTCGACTGCAATGCTCTCTGGCCTTGGCCTTCTGGCCATGGTTTTCCGTCGGCGGCGCTAAACGGTCGCCTTCCGACCTTCGAGCTTCACCGCCGCGATAGTCTAAATTCGACCTCACTGGGGCGAAGGCGCGGGCGCGCAATTTGTTCAAAGGGGCAGCTCTCTTGAGAGCCTTCGTTCACTTCTCCTGGGGTCAATCGAGAAATAACTGAAAAAGGCTACCCGTTCTTCTTTGTAATTTTCGCTGAAAACGTGTCCCCCCATGGCGGTTTTGAACTGGGACGGGAATTCGTTGTTTACCAGATTGTCGAACTGGCGCGTTTTCTCGGGCATGGGATTGAGGCGCAAGGCGGCCGTATCGACGAAACCATTGTCCACCGCGATTTGGTAGCTCTCCCGAGCACGCTACAGGGAGGTCCCGGAGTATACTAAGCGTTGTCACTTTTTATAAATTTCGAACCTTTGAAATCTCAGGGGATGATAAAATTTACCGCAGTAACCGCATGCCGGATCTGATTTGAAAATAGAACACCCCAAAAACTGCATCCTCCCCTTCTCCTCAAAAACATCCTCAAGGACACCCCGCAAAAAGCAACCACCTTGCAGGGTAGTAAATGGTTCTTAATTTAAACGTGCTTCACGTATCAAATCAATCAAAATACGAAACAATAAAAACAGAAGGTTATTTAACACCTTAAGATTTTTGATACCAAATATTCACTAGACAATTTTTAATAAAACGCACACGGTGATCTATATGAAAATTGGGCTAGCTAGATTCGATCGACGATTCTTAAAGACTTGGAGGTCGGCTCTGAGCGCCGCGATTCTTCTCCCAATGCTTTGTTCAACCCCCGCCAGGGGTGAGGTCTTCATGGGCGACGAGATCCATTTCTCCCCGGACGTCGGCCAGCCGCTGTTTCCGGCGGGAAATCTCAACGTCTTCAAGCAGTTCGTCCTCGGCTTCAAGGAGGGGGTCAGCGTGGGTGATACTGTGGAAATTGATCTGCTTTTCACCACGCTGGAGTTTGGCGGCAGCCTCGACGCTAGTTTCGGTGCGAACTTCGGGCTCGAGTTCGGCCTCTGTCTCGGGGGCAACGCTGACTTCGATATGAGGTTCCAGCC
>CAJXVQ010000700.1 GCA_913060685.1 uncultured Verrucomicrobiales bacterium | reverse complement strand
ATCTTGGACCTCCTTAGCGAGGGCGGCGGGTGCCGAAGCTGCGCTTACGTGCTGATGCGCCTTTCTTGGCTCCGCCTTCTTTTCTGGCTCCTCCACCGGATGAATTGCGGGAGCGGTTCTCGCCGTTTCCATTTTCTCCACGGCCTTGACCACCGCCACCTCCGCTATTTCCTCTTCGGCGTCTCACGCCTCCGCCACCGGCCTTTTTTTGAGGGCGGGGAACCTTTGCTCCGAGGGCGGCTTCCGGGAGTGGGGTGTGTGGTTCGAAGCCATCGAGCTTGCGACGTTCGATGAGTTTTTGGGTGAGCGCCTCGATATCGACGAGGAGGTGGAGTTCGTCCGCGGAGACGAGTGAGATCGCTTGTCCCGTTGATCCGGCACGACCGGTTCGGCCAATGCGGTGGATGTAGTCTTCTGCTTGCTCGGGGAGATCGTAGTTCACGACCTGTGGGAGCTGATCGATATCGATGCCACGGGCTGCAATGTCTGTGGCGAAGAGGACCTTGACCTTTCCCGCCTTAAAGTTGCTGAGCGCTTTGGTTCGGGCGTTTTGACTCTTGTTGCCGTGAATCGCGATTGCGCTGATGCCCTGGCTTTCGAAGTAGGTCGCGAGCTTGTTCGCGCCATGCTTGGTTCTGGAAAAGACGAGGGTCTGGGTCCAGTTGTTCGACTTGATGAGTTCCACGAGGGCATCGGCCTTGCGTGTCCTCTCAAGCGGGATGAGGTATTGCTTCACGGACTCTGCCGTCGAGTTCTTTGGGCTGACGGAAATCTCGGTCGGGTTGTTGATCAGTCCTTTTGCGAGTTTGCGGATGTCATCGGAAAAAGTGGCGGAGAACATGAGGTTCTGGCGATTACGCGGAAGCCTGGAGATGATCTTCTTGATGTCATGGATGAATCCCATGTCGAGCATGCGGTCGGCTTCATCGAGAATGAGAACTTCGAGCCGGTCGAATTTCATGGCCCCTTGGTTGATGAGGTCAAGAAGGCGACCCGGTGTGGCGATCAGGATGTCAGTTCCCTGACGGAGCTTTTTCAGCTGTGGGCCGGCGGGGACTCCCCCGAAGATCACATTTGAGCAGAGCTTCACGTGCCTGCCGTAGGTCGTGACGCTCTCGGCAACCTGCGCCGCAAGTTCACGAGTCGGAGTGAGAATCAGGGTGCGGACTTGTTGATCGCGGGCGCGCTCTCCTTTTACGAGTCGGTCGAGGAGGGGGAGGGTGAAGCCGGCGGTCTTGCCAGTTCCAGTTTGCGCAGCCGCCATGACATCGCCACCCGCCATGACAGCCGGGATTGCTTTGGCCTGAATGGGCGAGGGCGTGGTGTAGCCTTTTTCTTGAATGGCTCTGAGGATCTGAGGATCCAGACCAAGTTCGTCGAATGTCATATCAGTGAGGTCGTAGACCTCCTTGAAGGGAGGATGATTCCTCCGGACAGTGGCCTTACGGCGTCAGCTAAGTCGCAAGAAGGCCGGATTAGCAAGGACGAGATGTCTTCCTTTTGTTCGTCGGGGCTGCGGAGTTGGGCGGTGGCCTGTTGATGAAGTTGTGATTTTTGCGGTGAGATTGGCTTTGCCCGGATGATGGGCGTGGGCAAACATTCTTCTTTGATACGGGCTATGGAGCCGGCTTCTCGACCACAACGAAGAAGCGCCGGGGGCCTCCGGAGGCAATCGCCTGAATTTGGGTCATTTCGCCATCTGAAAGGATGTCGAGCTGACCTTCCCAGACCGTCCAATTTTCCACCGGGACCGATAGATCGGTGCTGCTGAGGAGATCGTAGACTCTGCCATTACGACTCGACCACTGAAAATCAAATGTGTCCGGAGCGACTTCGTTTTTTGAAATGATCAAGCCAAGGCCACCAGGTGTCGCCGTCTCCACCACTCGAAAATTACTAATGCTCAGGAGCCCGTCGAGTTCCGAATTGGAGTCGAAATTTCTGCCTCCAATCCGAAAACCGAAGGTGTCTCCCGCTTCGACCGAGACGGCTTGATCAAAGCCTGAATAATTGAAATTACCGGAGCTGCTGCTTTCAGCAAGAGGGGTGGCAACTTCTTCGCCGTTCACGATCACATGGAACTCTTCAAAGGCCTGAAAGAACCGGTGGTTACCGGTGTAGGCCCAGTCGAATGTGATCGTTCCAGAATTTGGGACGGTGACGGTGTAGTCTGCGGTGCGACTGGTCACGCCACCTCCGGCCAACCTGACCGTATAGGTGAATTCAGCATTTAAAATCGAAACCCCGGTGATTTCAGTTGTCCCTCCGGCAATCTCGGAGGCGTCCCAACCCTCGATCTCATAACCATCCGTGAATCCGATTGTTTGGGCACTTACAGCCAATCCTTGGATTCCCAAGAACGCATAAAAAAGGATGCGGAAGTTGCGTGTTAATCTCTTAATCATCAAGTGAGGTCATAAATTAGAATCTCCTTTTTTCAAGTCTGGGTCCTGACCATGAGTGAGACTAATAGTGGCACGTTTTCGCCAGGCTAGGGCGAAGGGTGAGGGATGGCAGTCGTAGGGGAGTTCTTTGTTTTTTCGCCAAAGGCGACGACCGCCATGGAGAATACTTTCTCCTACTACTCTTCCTCCGTCCCCCCGAGGGTTACGTTGATGTTGTATTTGTTCTGGAGGTGGGAGTGGGCTTTGCTGGCTTGGCCGGATTTTGGGTAGCGCTTGCAGGTGAGCTGGAAGGTGCGGATCGCTTTTTCCTTATCCTTCGCTTCCTCGTAGGTGAAGCCGATTTGCAGGGTGGCTTCGGCGGCGGATTTTTCGGCGACCTTGATTTGGTTGTAGAGGACGATGGCTTCCTTTTGTTCGCCAAGGCGGCGGTGGCATTTGGCGATGGCGAAGTAGTCGCTCGGGAAGCGGTCGACCTGGCGGTAGCTGGCGATGGCTTTTTTCCAGTCGGAGAGTTTTTCGTAGCAGCCCGCGATGGACCAGAAGTAGTCGCCGGAATTGTCTCCATCGATCTCGAGGAGGTGGCGATATACCTGTCTCTTATACACATCTGACGCTGCCGACGATCTACTCTGTGTAGA
>CAJXVQ010000699.1 GCA_913060685.1 uncultured Verrucomicrobiales bacterium | reverse complement strand
ACGAGATCAGCCTCGGTCTCGTGGGCTCGGAGATGTGTATAAGAGACAGGTGTCTTACAATGCCTGGCTGCGAAATGATGATTGGGAGTCGATCAAGTCCGTGCTGGAAGCGGAGAATCCGTCGATCATTTATCTCACCGAGCTTCATCCGGATATTGAGACTCGAATTAAGAGTCTCCAAAATGTCTTCCATATTTTCCGCAAAAAGTCGGACGCTATTCTTGTTCGTAGAGATGCGATGCTGAATCCGCGGCTTGTCGTAAATGCTGAGGTTGATGCCCTTCCCGGAATAGTGGTCTCAATGAAGTTTGAGAAGGTGGAGTTGATGTTTTTGGGAATCCATCCTGCCGCTCCACTCAGTGGGGAAGCCACGCGAAGGCGAGACGAGTCCTTTGATGCGGTTGCCTCGATTGTGGAAGAGGCTGATGAGTTGGTGATTGTGGCGGGTGACTTCAACGCGACTTCTTGGAGTTCCCCGTTTCGACGTCTCCAAAAGCGAACGGGACTGGTCAATTCGCAGAGGGGAGAGGGGATCCAAGCGACCTGGCCCTCCTATCCGGGGAGCTACTTTAACGGCTTACTCAGGATTCCGATCGACCACTGTCTCCATAGTCCTGAGATTATGACTCTCAATCGTGCCGTTGGTGATGCCGGGAAATCAAATCATAATCCAATCCGGGTGGATCTGATCATTCCTGTTTCCCGGTGAATGAACTCTGCTCTTTTCAAATTTCAGGCAGGTTGTAGTTTCCCGCCATGAAACGTTTCCTGTGTTTGCTTGTTTCGCTCGTTTGCCTTCCTGCGGTTGCGGAGGAGCGTCCGAACGTGGTCCTTATTTTATCCGACGACCAGTCGTGGACGGATTACTCATTTTTGGGTCACAAGGTGATCGAGACTCCTGTTCTTGATCAGTTTACCAAGGAGTCGCTGACCTACACGCGGGGTTATGTGACTTCGCCTTTGTGTCGTCCGTCATTGGCTTCGATTTTCAGCGGCCTGCATACGCCGGTTCACGGGATTACCGGGAATGATTTGAGGGTCGCGGGTAAGAAGGCGAAAGTTCCCAGGACGGGTGCCGGGGCTGCGACGCATGAGCAGATCTATGCGGCGTTTGAGAAAAACGAGGGGCTTGCACGGCTCTTGACCAAGGCGGGATACCTGACCCTACAGACTGGAAAATGGTGGGAAGGCACGCCGCAACGTCATGGTTTCACCCATGCCATGACTCATGCTGACCCGAAAAGAGGCGGGCGCCATGGTGACGAGGGGCTGAAGATTTCGCGGACTGGAATTAAGCCGATTCAAAATTTTCTCGATGAAGCGGCCAAGGAGAAAAAGCCCTTCTTTATCTGGCACGCTCCGTTTCTTCCACACACTCCGCACAATCCGCCGAAGGAGCTTTATGACAAATATCTCGCCAAGGGGGAGGGCAAGTTTGTGGCGCGCTACTACGCGATGGTGGAGTGGTTTGACCAGACCTGTGGTGAGGTTTTTTCGGAATTGGAGAAGCGTGGGGTGGCGGACAATACCATCATCATTTATGTCACCGACAATGGCTGGATTCAGTCGGATGATTCAGGGCGTTATGCACCGCTTTCAAAGCAGGCGCCCTACGAGATGGGAGTTCGCACGCCCATCATGGTGAAGTGGGCTGGCAAGATTGCCCCGAAGATGGACAAAGACACTTTGGTGTCATCAGTTGATATCGCGCCGACGATTTTGAAAGCCGTGGGAGTTGAGGTTCCCAAGGCGATGACGGGTATTGATCTGCGGGATACCGATGCGCTTAAGAAGCGGAATGTTGTTTTCGGCTTTGATGGGAATCACGACATGTTCGACGTGAATGATCGGACGGCGAACATGGAATCCCGCTACATCGTAAGAGGTGATTGGAAACTACTTCTTCACGACAAGGAAAACTATGGCCTGCCATATGCCGGGAAGTCAGCAGCGCATCCCGATAATCCCGAGGGGAAAACCGAACTCTACAATGTGATGACGGATCCTCATGAGAAGAAGAATCTTGCTGAGGCGAATCCGGAGAAGGTTGCGGAATTGACCAAGGTTCTTAACGCATGGTGGCAGCCTGACGAAAAATAATCTTCGGGAAGACTCTCTCCAATTTCTCCCGCATACTCGGGATCATTTCCGCGCAGGTTTTGCATTTTCCCTACTCTTATGAGAAGCTCACATGCCATGGAGCAGTTTTCGTCACATCTTTTCTGGGACATCGCACGGGAGTCTGTGAATCTCGACGAACACCGGAATTGGCTCGTGAAACGGGTCCTTGAAAAGGGAACCCTTGAAGATTGGAAACTCCTTCAAACCACATACAGTCGCGATGGAATCCGCGAAGCTGTCATCCAGCTCCGATCCCTGGAAAAAAAGGCCCGGAGCTTTGCTTGCGCTATACTCGGCATTCACCAAACTGAACTTAGATGTTTCAAGAACAAGTCCTCCCCGCTCACTCATTGGGATTACTGAGGCAACTCTCTCCTCTCCTGGCTCAACAAGGATTCTATCTCGCGAGAGGCACGGCTCTCGCTCTACGATTAGGTCATCGAATTTCGGTCGATCTCGATTTTTTCACGCCCGGTATATTCGACCCTGAAGCACTCCTGTCTTTCATCGAGGAACGTTGCGGGGAAAAGTCTATCGTTCTCCAACAATCCCGGGCGTCGATTTGCGTAATTCTTCGAGAGACAAAAGTGGAGCTGCTTCACTATCCTTATCCTCAGCTCGAGAGTCACGATCTTGAAGACGGAATTCTGCTGAGCTCCCTTCCCGACAACTCCGCAATGAAACTCTCCGCGCTCACTGGACGGGGATCAAAAAAGGATTTTGTTGATCTCGCGGCGCTGCTGGAGATCACTCCTCTGGAAACCATCCTCTCGTCGCACCAAAAAAAGTTTCCCAACACGGAGATCTTTACCGTAATGAAAAGCCTCTCATGGTTTCAAGACGCCGAAGAAGAACCTGACCCTCAATTTCTTAACCCAAGTTTCGCATTGTTGAGCTGGGGGGCTTATGGAACCGAGGGTTCCTT
>CAJXVQ010000698.1 GCA_913060685.1 uncultured Verrucomicrobiales bacterium | reverse complement strand
TCTACACAGAGTAGATCGTCGGCAGCGTCAGATGTGTATAAGAGACAGCCAATGGCCAGAGATCTGCGAACCACGGGAGAGCTCAGTCCGGACCTCCGGGACGGAGATTTCAAGGCCGGGGCAGACAGACGAAATTCACGAAGAGAAAACTCGGTCTCAAGACAATCCTGATAGAATCGCCGCAAGTCAGGATCCTTCAGAAGTGCGTTTTGAAGCGCTTCAAACTCTTCGGTGGTAATCGACCGGTCGATGAGCTTCCAGATGAGATCGTGTGATTGCTTCATAATGACCGGGAGGCTAGATTTTTCTGAATACAGTCGTGCAACTGAAGTCGGAGTCGGCGCAACTGTTGTGATAACGAATTGGCCGGAAGCCCCATTTCTTTCGCCATCGATTTAAGAGTTTCATTTGGATGATAGTGTCGGAGAACAAGGCTTCGCTTACGCGAATCAAGTTTACCCAAGCACTCTCCCAGCGCCTCCTCTCTCTGCCCTGAGGAAATCTCGCTGGGACTTTCGTCAGCTAAGATATCGACCAACTCTCCTTTAAAAACAAGCTTCTCCCTTCCCAAATCCCGGAGGTAGGCCTTCGCCTGAAAATAACAAATCCGGTAAGCCCACTTGAGAAATGGCGTTTCCGGGTCCCACGCTTCTCTTTTGGTCCAAACCACCTTGTTCGCCTCCTGAAGAACATCATCGGTTGAACTGGAGTTCGCGAGAAGCTTTGCCAAATAGGCCCTCATCATGGGCTGCGACCGAGCAATCTCGTTCACGAATGCTGAATCCAGATCATCGTCCATACCGTAGGTTTATACCGAATATTCTCCGGATGTGACATCTAGTTTCGCGAGAATCAAGCAAAGGGAGGATTCTCTGCCCAAGCCCCCCTTTTTTTAAGGTCCTTGAAGCTCCTCCAAACGCCTCTTCAACGCTTGGTCCAGCTCCGAACCCGGAAGGCTTAATGCCCTCTTCGCCATCGCTTCCGCTTCGTTTTGACGGTCCAAATTTTTCAGGCAAATCGCGAGTGTGCAAAGGACTTCGGGATTTTGAAAATCTCCAAGTTCAGCCGCTCGTTGCGCAAATTCCAGAGCTTTGTCATGGTTCTGTAGAATGAGATTGTCTGACAACAGCTTGGACATTCCGTGAAGTGCGGTGATGCGACGGGGATCAAGTTTCAAGGCCCGCTGAAAATACTCCCGGGCTTCCTGATTGCGCCCCGCTTCGACACAGCGAAGACCGGCGTTCGAGAGCACTCCCGGAAAAAGTGGCTGTGGCTCCATGAACCGGGCGTAGCGTGTCACCAAATCTCTCCCCTCCTCAAAAAAACCTCTCTGAAACAAACGATCTGCGAAATTGAGCATCACAAAATTCTTGGGAGCAAAATTCCATCGCCCAGGAAAGGGCAGGGTTCCAATACGTCGTTCTTCGAACGGGAGGGCCAGCCGGTCCAGCTCGGCCAGTGCCACTTCCGGAGAAACCTTCCCTTTGTAAATCGCCACCAAACGCCAGTTTTCATCGATGAGAAAACTTGTGGGCACCGGCACAGGTCGCTGTGCGACCAGCAATTCATCATTCATTAATTGGAGAAACTTCACCAAAGAAGCCGGAGCGTTTCCGGAAGGAAAAGGAAAGCGCATCTCACGGAGTGTTTTGCGTGCCTTCAGAGTTCCTTCCTCACCGCCCTCGATGCCATCGACATTGAGCGCGATGAAACCCAATCCACCTGCATCCAACCGGGAGTGGGCGGCGGCAATCCCGCCCAACTCCTCCAGACAAGGTTCGCACCAACCCGACCACAAATTCACCAGAAGCCCCCGCTTTCCGCCAAGAGGATCTCCAAAGAGCTCCGCTTGTTCACCCTGATCTGTCTCATAGCTGAGAGAGGGCAGAGGCAGTGGAATCCCCAGTACGATCTGAGCCGCACTCTCCGGCTCCAGCAAATTCTCCGGACTCAATGGCAACGGTGCCTTCACTGAAATCTCACCATCCTCCGCCATTCCTTCACCTTGCTTCAAGCGAAACGCACTTCCGGCTTTCACGCCGGAGAACTCCTCTTCCACCCCACCCGGCCAACGCACCACCACCGTCTTCACTTCGCTTTCCCCGAGTCCAAAGTGCAAGCACTTGCTCGATTGTGAAAGGTATCCCTCTCCAGCCCTCAAAGTTTTCGTCACCGGTTTGCCCTCCGAAGGAGTAACAGTCACCCGCGCTCCGATGGCATCCCGATTACATTCCGTCCCCTCCAGCAAAACACGAACCGAGTCACCCGACCACTTCGCCTCATTCTGAAAAAACCGCACCTGGGGCCCCGAGCGATTCGACATCCAAAGATCGAGATCGCCATCGTGGTCCCAATCACAAAAAGCCACCCCCGTGCCATCCTCCGGCAAACCCAACCCGCTCACGTCTGAAATATCTGCGAAACGTCGCCCCCCTCCGGTATTGAGAAACCCACAGTGCCTTTCACGCCCGCTGAAACTTCGCCCCTGCCGGAGAAGAGTGACCAGAGGATCATCTGCAGCTCCAATCGCATGTAGCAACGACGACCCAAAGGTGCCCCTCACTCCTTGTTGCGACCCGACCTGTCGCCAGTAGAAACTTCACAAATCACCGGTATTCGGCGCCGTGACATAACCATTCGCAACCACAATATCATCCCAGCCATCGTTGTTCAGATCACCAAAAACCGAACTCCAGGCCCACCTTGCCGTCTCAACTCCCCGCTCCGCCCCAACTTCGGAAAACGTCCCGTCCCCCAGATTTTCGAACATCGAATTCCCCTTCACAAAGCGCCGGTAAAGCCTTCTTTCCTCCTCCGGAAGCCAGGGACGGAATCCTTCCTGGGTAAAAATACGCCCGCCCGCGGACGAGAACATATTCCCAACATAAAGGTCCATATCACCGTCACGATCGTAGTCGGACCAACTCGCCGACATCCCCGGCCCCGCATCGACCACTCCGGCGGCCGAGGCCACTTCGGTAAATTTCCCACCCTCATTTCGATAGAGGCAATTGTGTCCGTAGTCGTTCGAGACATAGAGCTGTCTCTTA
>CAJXVQ010000697.1 GCA_913060685.1 uncultured Verrucomicrobiales bacterium | reverse complement strand
ACGAGATCAGCCTCGGTCTCGTGGGCTCGGAGATGTGTATAAGAGACAGATGGGAATCGCTCTGGATGGGGATATCGTGCGGGTTAAGTTGGTGGAAAACAACAGTGGTTCGAAGGAGCACAATGATCTGCGGGCCCGCGTCACTGAGATCGTGGAGCGCCGGTCGAGCAAAGTGACAGGGATTTTTGTGAAGAAGGGGAAATTTTCCTCGATTAAGACCAGCGATGAACGTCTTCCTCCGTCGATCCGGGTGGGGACGACCCTCGAAGCCAAGTCCGGCCAGCTGGTGGCCGTGGAGATCACCGAGTGGACCGATGCCAAGGAGATCCCAAAAGGCCACGTTGTCGAGGTGCTGGGATGGCCGGGTGATCCCGGGGTCGATGTGGAGGCAATTGTCCATCAACACGGCATTAACGCGACTTTCCCGAGTGATGTGGTGAAGGCTGCCCAGAAAATTTCGATGAAGATTCCGGCGGCTGAAATCGCCCGCCGGGAAGATTGGCGGAGGGAAGAGGTGCTCACGATCGACCCCAACACGGCCAAGGATTTTGACGATGCCATTCATGTCGAGAAAACCGAGAAAGGCTGGCGTCTCGCGGTGCACATCGCGGACGTTTCCCACTACGTGAAACCCGAGAGTGTTTTGGATCTGGAAGCACGGGAGCGGGGGAATTCCACTTACCTGGTTGATCGCGTGATTCCGATGCTGCCGGAGGAATTGAGTAATGGCATTTGCTCGCTGGTGCCACAGCAGGACCGCCTCACCAAGTGTGCGGTGATCTACTTTAATTTGGAGGGTAAGGTGATGAAGACCTACTTTTGTGATGCGGTCATTCGCACCCCTCGCAAGTATGCCTATGAAGAGGCTCAGGAGATTTTAGATAACCCGGGTAAGGGCGGCAAGCTGGGTGATCGTATCAGGGAAGCCTGGAAGCTCGCTTCTATTTTGCGCAAACGCCGCTTCGCAAGCGGCGGGCTGGATCTGGATATGCCGGAGGTGAGTATTATTCTGAATGATGAGGGCATCCCAACGGGATATCATCGCGAGGAATACAATGAGAGCCACCAGCTGATTGAGGAGTTCATGCTCGCTGCCAACGAGGCCGTGGCCCGCCGGGTGAAGAATTCCGGTCGCCCGACAATTTACCGGGTGCACGAGGATCCGGATCCCGATAAGCTTCAAGAGTTTGCGGAGATGGCTCGTTCTTATGGATATGAGCCAGGTGATTTGAGCAACCGAAAGCACATTCAAAAACTCATCGATGCGGCCAAAGGATCGATTGAAGAGCCCGCGATCAAGGTGGGCTTGTTGAAGAGTTTGAAACGGGCCTGTTATCTGGCGACCCCAGACGGTCACTATGGCCTGGCCAAGACCGACTACTGTCACTTTACCAGTCCGATTCGTCGATATGCTGATCTGGTGATGCACCGGGCTTTACAGCCGCTTTTGGAGAACCGCCCGAAGGAAACCGACCGGACACCCGATGCCAAACGCTGCATCGAGATTGCCGAGCATATTTCCGGGACCGAGCGGACCAGTTCTGACGCCGAGACCGAGAGTCGTCGCATGAAAATGTTGGAGTGGCTTGAGCTTTCTTCGAAAGAGGAAGAGCCACCTGTCTTTGAGGCGATCATCACCGAGGTAAGGGCCATGGGCTTGTTCATGGAGTGCACCGACATTTTACAGCGGGGCCTCATCAAGCGTGAGGGCTTTCCAGAAGGGCGATGGTTCTTTGAGAACAACTCCGATCGATTTGCGAACAGCCGTGGACAGGTTCTGCAAGGAGGGACCCGACTCAAAGTTGTCGTGGATCAAGTGGATCGTATCGGGATGAAGGCTGACTTTCGAATCATCGAGGTCCTCGGTGGTTCCGCCAAGAAGAAGGTCTCAGGGAAAAAGGGAGCACGGAAAGATACCGCGAAAAGCGGAGCTTCGAAGGGCAGCCGGAAACCCGAAGGAAAGGGAAGCCGCGGTGGACGGTCTTCAGCGAAGAAAGCTGCGAAAAAAGGCGCGCGCCGGAACGACCGCAGGAAGAAAGACTAGGAGTGCCTGATCTGACTAGGGCAGTTTCCAGGCCGCTCGCTTTGCCTTGTATTCATTGGCCGGCAGGAGGACATAAACAGGCTGTTTTGTCGGGTCGACCCAAGCGACCAACTTCTTGAGATTTGCCTCCTCCATGGTGGTGCAACCGGCTGTTGATTTGCTGCCACCGCCTCTCCAGATGTGAAAAAAGATGGCCGAACCCGCGTAGGGTTTTGCCTTTGGCGGAGGATTGTGAGCGATGAAAAGTTTGAGAGAATGAGCGTGATCATTCTGCTTCATCTGCTGTTTCTGCTCCCAAGTGCTCTTGGGGACATGAGGAAGAATTTGATGGGAGTTGTAGTGAGGTGACTTGGAATCTTCAACCCAGAGATCGCGAGGTGTGACTTTGCGGTAGGGGAGCTTTGGGTGCTTGCGGATCGCCGGGGCATCTCCCCAGGCTCCTCCAATGTGGAAAATTCCAGCGGGAGAGCGGCCGTCGCCTTCTTTTTTTAAAGTGACACCACTTGGGCTACGATGGATGCCCAATCCCCATGCGGAACCTTTGCGGCCCAAGCGGACTTTGACCGGGCCTCCGGTTCTTGACCATGCCGCTTTCGAGTTGACCCGCTCATAGAAGTAGAGATCGGCGTGGGAGCTATTCCACGAACTGGTGTAAGCCACGACCGCCTGCTTCGAATTTGCGGGCAAGGTCTGCCCGATCGCGGGAAGGGCCAGGAGAAGGAAGATGAGCAATTTCACGATTGGAAGTTAACTTCCAATCACGTCAAAATCAATTGCCGAAAAGCTCATCGAGATTCAAATTGGGTCGCTCTACGGGAGCCCCGTCTCCTTCCGGGGGAGACCCGGGATCGATCGAGTAGAGCGAATGGTCGAGATCAGTCCGTAGCTGGTCGATAATTTCGTCCCACCATTCATTGTTAGCCAGCACATCCTCTTGATAGGTTTCCTGCTGGAAAAGGTCCATGATGAGGTAGAGTTCAGAGGCTGTCTCTTATACACATCTCCGAGC
>CAJXVQ010000696.1 GCA_913060685.1 uncultured Verrucomicrobiales bacterium | reverse complement strand
CTACACAGAGTAGATCGTCGGCAGCGTCAGATGTGTATAAGAGACAGAAAAATACGCTGAATAGCCCAAGGACGGGCGCTCTCCCGAGCGCCCCATCCCCTCAAAGCCACCACCCCATGCCAACGCTAATCCAGTTCGTCCTATTCTTAATGGGTGGCCCCATCCTAGCCCTCCTCGCCGCAGCCTTCAGCTTTGCTCAACACTTCCGTCCCCAAAAATTCGCACGAACTCTCATCATCGTCGCCTTAACATTCTGGATCCCCCTCATCGCCAGCGCCCTCGCCAGCACCGGCTTCTTCATCCTCATCTTCCGTCCCGGCACCATCTTCATCAGCTTTCTCGCCGGCTTCGGAGGACTCGTCCACATAGTGCAAAACAAACTCCCTGACTCACAAGCCACCGCCCCCATCCTCCTCCTCATCGCCGCCACCTGGGACACCCTCACCCTCATCTACCTCCTAAACATGGGGAACCTCTAAGAAGAAATCAGCTCCTCCATCGCCTCAGCAATCGTCGGATATTTGAACTCGAACTCCGCGTCCAAGAGAACCTGTGGAACCACCCGGGTGCTTGCTAGCAGTCCTTCTTCGGCGAAGTCTCCAAGAATAAGTTTTAGCGCGAATGCTGGAGCGGGAAACAAAGTCGGTCGGCGGACGGCCTTTCCCGCAGCTTTTGTGAATTCGCAATTCCGCACCGACTCCGGCGCCACCAAATTCACCGGCCCTGCAATCTCGTTCTCAAGGCAGAACACAATCCCCTCAATCTCATCGGCCAGATGGATCCAAGGCATCCATTGCTGCCCACTCCCGAGTCGACCACCGATTCCCAGTTTGAAAATCTTCCCCATCTTCTCCCAAGCCCGGCCACCTTGCCCGAGGACCACTCCGGTTCTCAAAAGCACCGTCCTGGTATTCTCAGAAACATCGACGGCCTCCTCCCAATCCAAACAAAGCCCCGCCATATACCCTTCCCCCACCGTCGCACTCTCGGGCAATTTCTCATCCCCCCGGTCTCCGTAAAAACCAATCGCAGAGGCATTTAATAATAAATTCACCTCCGAATCCCGGATCGACGCCGAAAGCGCCTCGGTCAAGTCCACGCGACTCTCTCTCAAGACCACCTTGCGCGCCTCCGTCCACCGTTGATCAATTGCCTCCCCGGCCAAATTAATCACCGCATCCAGCCCTTCCAAATTGATTGAGCCCTCGCCTCCCCACTGCCGCCAAGACATCCCATCGTCATCGCGCTTGGATCGAGAAAACCCGGTCACGCCCCAGCCCCTCTCCATGAGAGCCTTACAAAGATGACCCCCCAACCAACCTGACGCACCAATAATTCCTACCTCTCTCTTTTTCATTCAACTCTGTAAGCTAGCCTGCATCGTCCACAATTCCAGCAAATCCTATCGACAGCTTTTTCTCTCATCCCTAGCCTGCAGGTGGTTTTATGCGTCGGCCTTTCGCTTTCTTCTTCCTGATCTCGCTCCTCGCCACCGGCCAGGAGAAAAGTGAGCTTCCGACGATTCCGTCTCCGCCTGATGTGCCGGAGGACCCTGATCCGTTCCTATCGATCCTTCCGGAGGATGACCCGCTGGCCGGCATCCTTGGCAGCGGCGAAAGCAAACCGTTCTCCACGCTCCCGTCCGGTGTGGAGATCAAAAGCGACTCCATCGACCTCGACGGCATCATGACCGACAACAAGCGATCGGTCACTGATGTCATTGTGAACTACCGCGGCAACATCCGCCTCAAAGCAGACAACGGCCTCCAAGCCTATGCTGACCGGGCCTCGGCCAATCTCACCAAAAAGACCGTTCTCCTCACCGGCCGGGTCAGCGTTTATCAAGACGGTCTTGTTTACCGGGGAAACTCCACCACCGTCAACCTCGAGACCAAGCAGTTCGAGACCACCAACCTCCGTTTGGGATTCTCTCCCATCCTTGTCGAGGCCGATAGCATCCGTAAAATTAACAGCGACGGCCGCGATGCCTACATCGCGGAGAACGCCGGCATCACCACTCACGATGTCGAAAACCCCGACTTCTGGCTCCGCGCCAAACGCGCCACCATCTTCCCGGGCGACAAAGTCATCTTCAACGATTTCAACCTCCAGGTCGGCAAACGAAATCTCCTCTGGCTTCCCTATCTCGCCCAACCCCTCGACACCAATCTCGGATATCTCGTCATTCCCGGTGCCCAGACCAACCTCGGGGTCTTCATGAAAAACCGCTACGGCTTCATGCTCGGCGGCGAACGCGATCCTGAAACAGGCGAAAACAAAGACGCCTGGCTCCTTTCCCAATGGCACGCCGATCTTTACTCCAACAAAGGCCTTGGCCTCGGAGTCGACCTTTTCGATACCCGCCTCGATTCACGCGACCAATTCGGCTGGCTCAAGCTCTACTATATTCATGACCTGAACCCCGAAGACCAACGAGCCGGTATCGACCGGGGAAACTTGAATCCCAATCGCTTTCGGGTCGAGTTCAACCACCGCATCCCGTTCGCAAAAAGCCCGGTCGCCGAGTATACCTTCGATGCCACCTTGAATTGGCTCAGTGACGAATACTACCTCGAGGATTTTGATCCCACGATGTACCGTCTCAACCGCGCGCCCGACAACTATGTCGGTTTTGCCAGGCGCTCGGCCAACAGCCTCACCATGCTCGGAGCCCGACTCCGCCTCAATGATTTCTATCAAAGCGACACCCGCCTCCCCGAATTCACCCACGATTGGATCCGCCAACCGTTCCTGGACACCCCCGTCCTCTACGAGAGTCAAACTTCCTTCGGCATCTACGAGGAGCACCTTACCGATCTCCAGCGCATCAACCTTCAGGACGAAGCCGATGACCTCCCCCCGGGCGATCCCCACCTCGATGAAATCGAGCGCCTCCTTGATGACCGCGGCTTCGCCCGCTTTCACACCTACCACGAATTTTCCCTCCCCGTCAAGACGGGTCACTTTAACATCGTCCCCCGAATTGGTGCCGGTCACACCAACTACCTGTCTCTTATACACATCTCCGAGCCCACGAGACCGAGGCTGATCTCG
>CAJXVQ010000695.1 GCA_913060685.1 uncultured Verrucomicrobiales bacterium | reverse complement strand
CGAGATCAGCCTCGGTCTCGTGGGCTCGGAGATGTGTATAAGAGACAGTTCCTGGGCTTCCCCGAATCCTCATAATTCTTGGCAAACCGCGGATCGGAATGAAACGGAGCATGCACCGCATAATGGGCAAAGTGCAAAAAGAAGGGCTTCCCGTCCTTCACCGACTGCGCCACCCGTTTCTTCGCCTCCAGAGTCAAAGCCTCGGTCAAAAAGGTCTCAGTCCCATGATACTCCTCCAAATGTGGGACCGCGTGACTCTTGCGCTTCCCTTTATTCCCATAATCCGCTTCTCCATAATAACTTCCCGGAGCCCCAAACGCCGCCCCACCGACATTCTCCTCAAAGCCCACATTCAGAGGATCCGATCCCTCGCTCCCCGTCGGCCCCAGATGAGCCTTGCCCACATGAATGGTCCGATATCCACCCTTCGACAGAACCCCGGCCAGGCTCACCTCGCTTTTCTCCATCCCCTTCCAATCCCACTTCGGCGGACCAAATTTCCCCCGATTGTCATTCGATGGATTGATCCAGTTTGTCGCTCCATGCCGCGCCGCATTCTGCCCAGTCAGGATCGAGATCCGTGAAGGCGAACACACGCTCATCGCATAAAATTGATTAAACCTCACCCCCTGCTTCGCCAAGCGAGCCATCGAAGGCGTTCGGTAATAATCATTCAACGGGTAGCGTTTCGCCTTCCCTTTGCTGTCGGTCATAAAAGCCACCGAAGTATCCATCACTCCCATATCATCCACCAAAAACACCATGATGTTCGGCTTCACGGTCTCCCCAAATACCGGCAACAACAGCCCGGCTAAAATCAGCAAGTTCTTCATTCCGCACGCTCCCAGCTATCCGATCTCCTGACAAGAAAGATCCCGCCATCACATGCACCATGGAAGGCCGTTTGGCTTTTTTCGGGACGAGGAAGCGGCGGAGTTGCACCACGAGCTTGAGGCGATGGGCGTGCGTGACTTGGATCACAGCCAACAGCTTCATCGCGGCCCTTAAGATGCCAGGCGGCGGCACACCAAATGAGCACCGCGACGACCTGGCCATCCTCAAGAATGAACTGACAAAACGCCCTGCTGATACCCTTGAAATATCCCTTTTAGACTTTTTTTAAAAAAACGGATATGTAACTTCAGTGGGCAGATTGAAAAAATCTTTTTACAGAAAGGTCAAAACCCATGCCATTTACGACAGATCAACCCTTAAAAAACATAGTCACCTCCCGACCATTTCTTTCCCTGGGTTTGATTGCGGCAGGAGCGGTTCTTCCGCTCCCGGTGCGCGCAGAGTTAATAGGCCATTGGGCATTCGATGAAGGGACTGGCACGAACGCAGCAGACAGCTCTGCGGCGGGAAATGATGGCGTGATTACCAATGCGACTTGGGGAACGGACGATGTCCGCGACAACTATCTCATTTTTAATGGCATCGATAGCGTTGTTGATCCCTCTGTTTTTCTTCCGGTGATGGAGCTCCCCAATGACTTCACCTGGGCCGCATGGGTGAACAGTCAGGAGCCCATCTCCGGCACCCAGCAAAATGCGATCATCATGGGGAACCGTTTCGATGCTTTCGGAGTGGATTTCATTCCCCGCCAGTTCATTAAGATCACTCCGACAAAGTTCGAGTGGCAACAGGATGGCAACGGAACTGATAATCTCGAAGCTCCCGATCTGGACGTCGGAACCTGGCACCATGTGGCAGTCGTGAAGAACGATGGCGGCCTGGAATATTATTTTGATGGTGAATCCATCGGTGAGCTAGGCTTCAGTCAGGTGATTGGAGATGCCGCCCATCCTTTCTATATTGGAGGCCAGACCGGCGTCGCTTCCCAAAACGAGTTTTTCAACGGCTTTATCGACGACGTTCGAATCTACGATGAGGCACTCGAGGCCGCCGAGGTCCTTGCTTTGACCGATGGCTACAATTTCCCGCCACGATTCACCGAGTCTCCGATCGCGGGAGAAGCGGCCGAAATCGGCAAAGCTTACACCGGCAGCCTGGCAGAATTTGCCAATGACCCCACCGAAGGAGAAAGCCTGACCTTCTCCAAGGCTGACGATGATCCGGAATGGCTCACCGTAGCACCAGATGGCTCCTTGAGCGGAACGCCGCTTGCGGGCGATGTGGGAGCCAACCAATTCAACATCGAGGTCACGGACGGCAACTCCACGATTTCCAATACTTTGATGATCAACGTGATTGATACCGGCGGGCCGACTGCTCCCGAGGGTGTCTTTGGATCCTGGCCTCTGAACGAAGGCGAAGGATCCGTCGGTTTCGACACCAGTGGGAACAACTTCAATGCCTCGATCACCAATGCCGAAACCGGTGGCTTGGGAGAGAACGGTTCGGTTTGGTTCGACGATCCCGAGAGAGGGATGGTGATTAGCTTCGAAGGGACAAATGGTTCCGGTGCCTACGCCACGGTGGGAGCGCCCCCGTTTGGCTCCCTTCCCCGGCTCACCCTCGAACAGGATTTCAGTTGGTCTCTCTGGGCAAGGTCAGAACAAGCTCCGAACAACTCCATCATCCTGGGAAATCGCTATTCTCCCGGCGGGTCAGATTTCGCTCCCCGGGAATTTGTGAAATTTACCACCATCCAGTTTGAATTTCATGCCGAAGGCGGCGCTGCGGGCAACCTTAACTATGACGATCTTCTTCAGGGAGTCTGGCAGCACCATGCCGTCGTGAAGACCGGAGCAATGCTGGACTACTATCGGGATGGAGAACTTCTCCTCACCACCACGACCGCGATTGGCTTGAACAACGAGCAGCCGCTCTATTTCGGAGGCTTTGGCAGCGAGAACTGGCGCGGATATTTGTCTGACATCAATCTCTTCGACAGCGCCATTAGCGAAGCGGACGTGATCGCACTTTTTGAAGGCATTCCGGTCGGCGGCAATACCATCACGATCACTGACATTACCATCGAGGAAGGTGGAGACATCAGCCTCACCTGGACTTCTCGTGACAACACCGTCTACTCTCTCGACTACTCGGAAGACCTTGGAGTGTGGTTGAACTGTCTCTTATACACATCTGACGCTGCCGACGATCTACTCTGTGTA
>CAJXVQ010000694.1 GCA_913060685.1 uncultured Verrucomicrobiales bacterium | reverse complement strand
TACACAGAGTAGATCGTCGGCAGCGTCAGATGTGTATAAGAGACAGTCCGTATCCCCCACATTCCCGATATTCCTGACATACCCGAAGAGTTGTCCTGGACCCTCGGAATCCACGCAACCCGGTCACCTGCAACCTGTCGGCCCTGATAGCTGCTGTGAAGCGTTGACTTTTTAAAACGATTCGGCTTCCCGGTGGTCGGTGCAACAGGATCAGTGAGATCGACCACCTCGTGATAAGCGACCTGCCTCCAGGTCATCTGACCTTCCTCTGTTTCGTATTGCTCGTTTTCCGAAGTGAGGACATGTAAAAAATCGTCCAGCAACTCCATCCCGACGACGTTGCTCCCGGCCAACTCCACCCGGGCCAACACGGTATCGAGATCATCATGCGAACTGATCCGCAGCACCGCTCCCTGCGTGTTCTGACCACCCAAATACCGACCATGGTTGGCTCCTTCGATTTGAAGAACGTAATCTCCGTGAGAGAAAACCCGGTCCACGGGCCATGCCACTTCCATTGAGGAAAGTGGTTGTGGGTCTGACAATTCATTCACACTCAGGGCCTTCACTTCGCGTCCGGAAACAGAGACCAAAGTATCATCATCAATCAAGGTCGCCCGGCGCGCCACAAAGTCAGTCTTGATCACTCCGGCCTTTTCGAGGGAGTCATCGCTAAAGGTCAAAATTTGAAGCGCGGTTTCAGATGAATTCCAATCACGGCCATAGGTCTGGTAGGGCACGATCATCACCCCGCGATCAGGAAAGTAACCAATCGCCTGCTCGTCGTAGTTCCCTTCACTCCAGCTATACTCTCCCTTCTCACCGAGATAGACCCGGAGCGGCGGCCCCATCTTGGCCGGATCACTGACATCAAATTGACTGATCGCCACCCGCCGATCCTCAACGCCGATGGACAGAAGTCGATCACCGCGAGGTTGCAGGTAGTGGGACCAACCCGGAATCTTCAGTTCGCCCAAGAGCCGGAGGTCATCGTCATCACTGAGATCCACCACAAAGAGCGGATCAATTTGAATCGCCGTTACGACATAAACCCGGTCACCATCGAACCGCGTCGCGAAGAGAGTTTCCTGAGGTGCGAGAATTAAATCGTCGAGGAGGCTGATCTTTCCTTCATCGGTCCGGGCGCTCAGATCGTAGTTGGCCACGATTGTTTTCAACCCGTTTCTCCAACGTCCGCCCTGCGTGATACAAGTGAGGATGTTGTCCTTGATCCGCAGCTTAAACTTGTCCTTGAGTTGTCCATCCAACTCAACAGAGGCCGCGATCTCCAGGGATGCGTTTTGATTGCGAATATCAATCAGATGAATCGTGGATTTGTATTCCCGGCTTTCCCCATCATAAGCGTAGGGAGCCACGATGAAGTAGTCGGGAGTGGCACTGACCACGGCGCGATGCCACCACCCATCGGCACTGAACAAACTCAAGGAATCCGCCACGACCGGATTGGCACTGTCCGAAAGATCGATGTGCTCCACCGTCAAACCGGATTCCCATTGCACCAGAAGTCGACCTTCGTCTCCAACGCTTTCGACTCGCCGGGAGCTTCTCATCGCGACATAAAGATGCGATCCCACCATGCGGCTCTCGACCACACTATTTCCGGGAAGCGGAATGCGCTTACTAATACTCAGGCCGTATTCGGTGTGCCGGACCACCACTACTTCCGAACCAATGCTGTCGGATCCCCAGGTCCAACGTTTTGCCAAAAGAATGAGATGCTCACCATCCGGATGGAGATACATGTCCTCGCCGAGGGCCGGCATCCGAAGACTGTGGGTCCGGATGGGATTAACCGGATCCGAGAAATCAAAAACCTGAAGACCGCGAAACTGATTATAGAAATAGAGGATGTCGCCATCCCACTTCCAAAGATCCGACTCCTGCACCACCGGGCTGGCGGCGTCAGTTGTTACTTCAAAGGCGGCGCCTGAAGCTCGCATACTATCCGTCTGCGACAAAGTCGCAGAAATAGCCCCGTCCACCTCCGTCACAAAATCGGAACGTCCCGCATAAACCTCATAAGGAAAGGGGTCGGTATCACTCACCTCGATCCGAACTTCGGCGAGCGAAACTTCATCGGGCAATCTCATTTTGATCTGACCTTCATTCCCCTCAAGGTGCGCCAAGGAATAGACCTGCCACTGCCCCGCCTCATCCAGATAAGAAACCCGAACCCGCCGAACACCCTCCATCACCGGAATCAGCGCCGCGTGATCATCGAGCAAATAATCGGCAGGCTTAAATTCATCGGCATGCGACACCACGACCGAGCACCAGCAAAGAACCGCAGCCAAGGTGGTCTGTAAAAATTGAGAGATCTTCATAGGGGTTATCCGGGACATATCATAATGCAGCTCAGTTGTCACAACCATTTTGGAGCGGAACACGGTAGGGCGATCAAACGAGGGAAGCAGAGTCGTTATAAGGTTCACGACGTTGGCAATTCGCTTTTAGCTTTTGGCTTTTAGCCCGGTCGACCGACCGCACCCGGTGCGAGAAGGCTAAGAGCCAATCGCTAAAAGCCAATCGCCATGGCCCATTGGCCAGAAGGCTGACTCTACTCCCTTAATCGCCGTGAGGATCACAGCCGGCCAAAATGCGCTCAATGCGTCGCCACCAACACCGAACCCAATATCGCCAGGGATACCCCCACAATTTTCCGCGTTGTCAGCCGCTCTTTTAAAATCACATAAGCCAAAATGATAATAAATACTGTCGACATCTGATTGAAGATGGCCGCCCGCCCCGCCGACAAGTGCTTGAAACCCGCCACCCAAAACAGAGTCGCCAGAAAGGGACCAAAGATCGACATCGGAATCATGGCCTTCCACATGTCACGCCTCCGAAACCCCAGAAAGAGACGGTGCAAGTGCGTCCGCCCCCGGGGCGCGACCAACAGGAACATGACCGCCCCGGCCACCACGAAGCGAAAGGTCGAGACCCAGATCAGCGAGTGCTCCCGGAAGAGATCCCGCACCATCAGGATGCCAATCGCCATGATGATGTGAGCCCCGGCCGCCAGAACAATTCCAATCCCTGTCTCTTATACACATCTCCGAGCCCACGAG
>CAJXVQ010000693.1 GCA_913060685.1 uncultured Verrucomicrobiales bacterium | reverse complement strand
GAGATCAGCCTCGGTCTCGTGGGCTCGGAGATGTGTATAAGAGACAGGGGCTCAACCGGAATGTCTTTCTGGACTCTTTTCAGCCATATCAGAAAGAAAGACATCCCAATGACTTCCCCCGTCGAAATGAAGATGGAGAAAAAAGGCGAGAAGATGGAAAAGGTCAACATGGCCTTCCTTTACCAAACCACCGAAGTGGGCAAAGCCGGAGCCGATGGCAAAAAAATCGAAGTCAAGGACATCGAGACATCCAAAGCCCTCAGCTATGCTTGGATGGGAAGCGACTCCAAAGAACAGATCGAAAAAGCTCAAAAAGCCATCGAAGCGGAACTCACGAAGAAAGGCCTCAAAGCCAAATCCTTCCGCATGCTCGGCTACAACGGCCCTGGCACCCCACGCAAAAAGCACACCTACGAGCTACAGGCGATTCTCCCTTCCAAGTAATTCTGTCCTTGGAATCAGGACCGAAGGAAGGAGATCAGGTCGCTCATCGCTTGCAGATCGATCGCCCCTTCCAGTCCCTCCGGCATGAGGGATTTCCCCGAACCCATAATCGATTTGATGTTCTGTCGAAGAATGGTCTCCTCGACCCCTTCGGCACGGCGCAGGGTGAGGCTGGATGGAGACTCGCTGACGATCTGACCGGTGCTTGTTCGACCTTCGCTTAAGGTCACGAAATACTGCGTGAAGTTCGCGAGGACCTCTCGATTGGGATCAAGGATTTGTATCAGGATAGCCTCGGGAGAACGGGATTTGACGGTCGTTAAATTTGGTCCGACTTCGTGTCCATCTTCTCCCAGCTTATGGCATGCCATGCAGTTCTGCCGAAAAATCTCGCGCCCCCGCCCAAGGTCACCTGTCAATTTCAGAGCCGCTTGATACGTCTCTACCACCTGCGCCCGCGGGTTCGCCTTCGCCGAGAAAAGCCCGGCGGCCGCCTTCTTCAAGGTCGGATTGTCATGTTTGAGAAGGCGCTCCCGATGAGCCAGCGGGATCTGCCCCGCAGCCACCTTTTGCTTTTTGACCGCATCGAGCAAGGGCCCGATCCAAGCCTTCCGACCTAACAAGACCTCGATGACCTCCGTCCGGGTGGCAGGTGAAAGTTTAGGCAGAGAGTTGATGAGAACATCCCCGGATTCGCTCCTGGCGAAGCTCGAGAGAGTTTTCAACGCGGCCAGCTGAACTTCTGGTGCCTGGGACGGATCGAGCAATCGATAGAGATGGCCCGAAGCATCATTCCAGGAAGCATTCCCCAACATTTTCACCGCTGCCATCTTTGCCGGGACCTTGGCGTCCTTGTTGGTGAGAATGATTTTCGCTCTTCCCGCCAACTTTGCGGAGAGCGCCTTCGCTTCGGGATATTGCCCCAAGCTGGCACCGGATTTTTTAAGGCTCTCTCCCAGGCTCGAAATCACACCCGATACCGGAAAGTTAGGACCAAGGGTCTTTAAAAACGCAAGGAGAGAGACCACCTCTTCCCGATCATTTCGTGCCCCGATGATCGCCACCAAGGGAGTGAAAAGGGAACTCTTGTGGGACGCTCTTTGAATCCTTTTAAAAACTGGGAAAGCGAGGCGGGGATGCGCACTTAAAACCGCAGTCCGCACCCAGGGATCACCCTCGTCCCGAACTGCGATTTCAGCCAGAGCACCGGCAACATCATCACCTTCGAAATCGCCAAGAGTAAAAGCAGCCTGATATCGCACACGGGGATTGGAGTCTCCCGCCAGAGAAACAAGGACCTCTTTAAGCCCGCTGAATTCAGAGCGACAAAGGAGAAGTCCATGTTCTCTGATTTCCGGAGCCCGGTCGGAAAGTGCACCAGCAAGGTCACTTTCCTCCAACCCGCCAAGACCGGAAATCGCATACAAGGCATGGAGGCGGGCCAGCGAGGAATCACTTGTCT
Source organism: uncultured Verrucomicrobiales bacterium (assembly GCA_913060685.1). Taxonomy (GTDB): domain Bacteria; phylum Verrucomicrobiota; class Verrucomicrobiia; order Verrucomicrobiales; family Akkermansiaceae; genus SW10. The sequence goes on along the minus strand of CAJXVQ010000693.1, from coordinate 1,210 downwards.
TCAAGAGCACCCGCAGCTCGGAAAGAACGGACGGGTCTCCCCTTTCGAAGAGCAAGCGACCCGCGGTGTCGCGCCACCATCCATTGGGATTTTTTAGAAGTTCCACCAGTTCTTCACTCGTCGCATTCCCCAAGGCCGGAGGAGGAGGCGGCTGAAAACCTTTCGGAGCGAGACGGTAAATCCGGCCATGTTCACGCCCGGATCGGAAATCAACCATCGCCAGGATCTCGGGCGTCATCGAATCCGGGGTCTCAATCGTTTCGCGATACATATCGACGATGTGAAAAGTCCCATCGGGAGCATTGACGAGATTTGCGGGGCGAAACCAGTTGTCGGATGAGCGAAGAAACTCGGTCTCCTTTTCAACCCGTTCACTGGTGAAAGTGACACCGGCGGGTTGCAGAATTCGACGATGAATCAAGTTCCCCTGCACGTCGCCCACAAAGAGATTTCCCTGAAATTCCTCCGGATAAACCGAACCACGATAAATGTTCACCCCGGAACATCCGCTAAAGACATCATGAGCCACCGAAGGTGCCGAATACTTGCGATCATCGGCGAGCCGTAGTTTGGTTCGCGCCAGACGCCAGGCTTCAATCTCACTGGCACGATAAATCGTGTTTCCCTTCCAGATGTCTGTCTTTGTCGTCGAAACCGGAAGGTAGGGATTTCTTTCCAAATATCTCGAAGGAAGAACAACATGAACCGCGGGCTTGGAATTTTGACTGAGAAAGCGATTCCCCCAATTGTCCATGGCATTGCCAAATTGCTCGGACCCCGAAAGAGCCTGAAACTCCCGCGTGCGGGGATGGAATCGAAAATCCCGCCCTCGAATCGAAACAGGCTTGGCCTCCTTGTTCTTCAGACTTTGAATGGTCCCGCCGCTATTCGAACCCGCACCATAAATCCAGGAATCGAGCCCCCAATAGAGATTGTTCGCGGTCCCTTCATCATTGCGAAAACCAAAGCCGGTAAAGATCTTTTCCCGGACGTCAGCCACGCCATCGTCATTGGTATCCTTGAAATACCAGAGATCGGGTACCGCCACGACATAGACACCTCCATCCCAGCAACAAATCCCGGTCGGCCAAGCGAGGTCCTTGGCAAAGATTTGGCTGGTCTCGTAGTGCCCGTTACCATCCGTATCGCGGAGGACACGAATACCTGTCTCTTATACACATCTGACGCTGCCGACGATCTACTCTGTGTA
>CAJXVQ010000692.1 GCA_913060685.1 uncultured Verrucomicrobiales bacterium | reverse complement strand
ACGAGATCAGCCTCGGTCTCGTGGGCTCGGAGATGTGTATAAGAGACAGACCATAGCCCGACGATGACGTAACGGAGGAAAGAAACAAGGGGGAAGCGAGGAGTGTCTCCTTAAAAGGTGGTGCCGATGGCAAAGTGAAAGGCCCCGCCGGGTTCTCCGCTGTCCTGCGAAAGCGAGCGGCCATATTCCAGTCTGATCGGGCCGATGGGAAGGTTCACCCTGACTCCAATGCCGGCGGCCAGTTCAACTTCAGAATCAAGCGAGCCGGCATCGAAAAAGAGCAAGCCCCGGACTGGTCCAAAGAGAGAATAGGTGTATTCGGCATTGGCGACCCACCAGGCGGTGCCGCCAAGCGCATCACCCTCAAAAGAAGGACCCATTTCCAGTTCCGGGAATGAGCGGATGGTATTGGCTCCTCCCAGGAATTGACGCAGGTCAATGGGGAGGTCCTCGTCATCGCCGGTTGGGAGAATGAGGCCACCGCGCAGGCCAAGGGCGTATGCTCCGTTTTCGCCGAGGGAGTTGTAGTAGCTGAGCTGGGCTTCGGTTTTGAAGAAGCCAATTCCGCCATCGCCGGTGGCGAAGCCGAGGGAGTTTTCGAGGCTGGCGAACCAATCGCCCCCGGAGGGGAGGGCGGAGTCGTCCCGGCGGTCGTAGAATTGGCGGAAGCTGAGGAGATTGACGAGGTAGTTACTGGGGCCGAGGAGTTCTGCCGGGATGGAGCTGTTGACGGTGGTATGAGAGGCTTCGAGGCCGACAGTAAGGCTGTAGTATTTGCCGTTTTTCCACGACAATTCGGTTCCCATCCCGCCCTGAAGTTTGCTGTAGTTATCATAATCCCGGCTGACGAGATAGGCGCGATTGGCAAGGTTGAAGTCGCGATTCAGGAAGAAGGGATTGGAAAGGCTGACTTCGCCGAGGCCACCGAGGGAGGTTAATTCAGCGCCTGCGGAGAGATTCCAGAGTCGGCCCCAAAGGTTTCGATCGTAGTAGCGGGCACCGACGACATATCCCTCGATGGAACCGTATCCGAGCGAGAAGGAATAACCCCGCGCTTTTCCTTCGGTGAGGTTAAGGGTGAGATCGAGTTCGGTCTCATTCACTTCATTGGATTCGAGGCGGATACTTTCAAAAGCCCCTGTGGAGAGGAGTTTTTTGATCTCCTCATTGATGGAATTTTCGTCGTAGTTGCTTCCGACGATGCCGGTGAAGCGATTGCGAATCCGCTTGGGTTGTATCTTGGAAAGGCCTTCAGTGTTAAACGAGCGGACGGTGAACTTTTTTCCGGGAGAAAGGACGAAGGAGAGGGTGAGAGTTGAGTCCTTGATCTCCTTGATCATGATGAGTGAGAGGTCGTTGTAGCCCATGCCACGATAGCTGTCTGAGATCGTTTTGCGGATGGATCTGATCGCTTCGGCGGTGGCCGCTTTTCCGCTCTCGTTTTCGAGTTTTTCGAGAAGGTCCGGTTTGGCTGGAACGGGTGATTCCAACTTGGGCCGGGCGAGGGTGAAGAGCGGGCCGGTGGTAATATTAAGAGTGAAAGGGATTTCTCCTTTGACACCGCGTTTTCCCGGATCCCAGGCGGGGTCGACGGTTCCCAGCCAGTAGCCGTCGGCGTTAAGGAGGTCATGGACCCGTTCGAGGCCGGTCACGATGGCCTCGGCGTCAAAGGCACGGCGTCCTCCCGACTCGGGGAAAGGTGCTTTGAATTGATCTTGGACCGCCTCCGTTTTTGCAAAGCCTTTGACGGTGATCGGACCGAGGAATTTGGGGGAACCTTCATTGACGGTTAATTGGATTTTGTTTCCGGGTAAGACCTCGCTGAAGACCGTGGCATCGGGGAGTCCGTGGGAATGAAGATAAGTCTCGATCAGGAAGGCGGCATCATCGGCTCGGTATTCGGTGGCGTCTCCCTTTGCGATGTAGTCGAGGCGTCCTGCGATTGCTTCCTTGAGGTCCTTGGCAGAGTAAGATCGGAGTCCCACGAACTCCAGATCTGCGGCCTGGGAAAGGGCCGAGAGGAGCAGCAGCAGGATGACAGGAAATCGTAACATAGTGGTTAGCGCATACGAATTGAGAAGACGACAAGGGCGCGCGTTTGTCCCTGGTCATCGATCTGGGTCGTGAAGTCCCATTGATCGTTGATTTCGAGCGTTGCGGAGGAAAATTTCCGGCCTGAGTATTGGTTGGTGTCGCCGAGGGAAAGTTCGATTTGGTCGGTGTTTTTGAGGAAGCGTTGGAGGAGGGTTTTGTCTTTGTCTCCGTTCTTGCGCTTGATTCCTTCGAGGAGATATTGGAGAGCTTTTTGAGAGGCGACTTGCTGGTCTTCGAGTTGGGCCGAGGCTGACCCGGTGGCGAGAAGAAGCATGATTTCGCTTTCCGGTAGCGGAGGATCCGAGGTCAGAACAAGGTTTGGGTTTTGGACAACGCCAGTGAGGTAAACCTGGACGTTGTATTGTCCGATTTTCGAGCTGCCACGCAGATTGACGAAGGGATTGGTGAGAGCATCCGGACGGAGGGTGATGATGCCGGTCTCAACTTTGAGTTCGCTGAAGGGGAGGTCGGCGGACAGATCTTTTGAAGAGAGGGTGCCGGAGGTTTTGGGGTCGCGGATGGTGCCGGTAACTTTGACCTTTCCGGAGATTTCTCCTTTGGCGAGATTTCCGCGAATGAGGATGGGATCTAGGGTGGTGACGTCGATGTTGAGCTTGCAGTCCATGATTCCCGGGGTGGGGGGAGTGGAGGATTTCGGTGATGGTTTTTGGGAGAAGGAGGGAAGGTTGGGGCGGGGAATATCAGTCGTGCGAGGAACGCCGAAGGGGAGGATTTCCACATCTTTATAGAAGAGACTTTCGACGAGTTGGAGGGACCCTGAAATGGTCGCATTGGAGAGCGGACCGTAGAATCTGAGATTGGGATTCCCCCGGAAGGTGTAGTCGGCGCTGCGGGTGAGGAGGAAATAGCTACCATCGAGGTTGATGTCGAAGACGGGCTCTTTTCCGGCGAAGTCGATGGTTCCTCGTAGGTTTGCGGTGCCTCCGGAGGCCTTGATTTTGGACGGATTGAGGGTGACTTTTTCACCCTGGAGGGACTGTCTCTTATACACATCTCCGAGCCCACGAGACCGAGGCTGATCTC
>CAJXVQ010000691.1 GCA_913060685.1 uncultured Verrucomicrobiales bacterium | reverse complement strand
GATCTACACAGAGTAGATCGTCGGCAGCGTCAGATGTGTATAAGAGACAGTCGGTGGGGTGATGGGCATCCGAGGAGAGGGTGATGGGAATCCTGGCTTCGGCGGCAAGCGTGAGGAACTCGGCGGAGGGGTATTGCTCGGCGCAGGGTTTGTGAAAACCGGCGGTATTGAGTTCGATCGCGACCTTGCTCTCGGCGATGGCTTCGATGACGGGATCGTAAAATCGCCGGAGGTCGCCCTCGGGACGAAAGGCAAATTTTTTGATGAGGTCGGGGTGGCCGAGGAAATCGAAAAGACCCGAGCGGGCCATTTTGGCATATTCCTCCCAGTAGGTGGTCCAGACTTGGTCGACGTCCGTTTCCGCCCAGCGACCGAGCCACTTTGGGTTATCGAAGTCCCACTTGTCGCCGAGGTAGTGGATGGACCCGATGAGATAATCCCATTCGTAAACTGAATCCAGATGATCGATCCAAGCATGACAATTGGGGATCCAGTCACATTCGAGTCCTGCGCGCACCGGGAGGGCGTCGCCAGCGTGGATGCGGGCACGGTTGATCCAGTCGAAGTATTGGGGGAGATGGGCTTCGAGCATGCGCCAATCGTCGAAGGGTTCGGGGGACTGCGGGGCGTGGTCGGAAATTCCGTATTCGGCCAATCCGGCGGCGATGGCGTGGTCGATGTAGTGCTCGGGTTCGCCCTCGGCATGGAGACAGAGCGGGGTGTGGGTGTGGTAATCTGCAAGCATGGGTGCTTTGGCGTTGTCTGGAGGGCTTTCTCTTACTAGCTTTCTCCCCCGGGCGCAAAGCCTCACACGCCATGTCTCTTTTTTCCGAGCCCAATTCGTTCACGAAGCCTCTCTATGATCAGTTAAAACGCCACCCGAAACGGATTGTTTTCCCGGAAGGTGAGGATGATCGGATTCTGCGGGTGGCGGCTCGATTTGTGGAACTAGAACTGGGAGTGCCCATTCTTCTTGGGAACCGCGAGCGAATTTTGGCCAAAGCGAAGGAACTTGGCGTTTCGATGGACTTTGTGAAGGTGATCGACCCCGCCAAGGCATCGGATTTCAAGCTTTTCTGTGATCGTCTTGATCGCATTGAGCGCTACCGCGGTCTCACCGGAGTAGACGTGGAAGAGGTGATCGCCAAGCCCCACTACTTTGCGGCGATGATGGTGCAATACGGTCAGGCTGATGCCTGTCTCGGAGGGAATATTGCAGATCCAGCCGGTGTTTTCCGTCCGCTTCTCCACTTGATCAAACCCGACCCGAATGTCCCCAAGGTTTTCGCTGTGACGGTGATGACGTCTTCGACGCTTGCCAACTTCGGTCGCGACGGTGTTTTGTTTCTCGCCGATACCGGATTGATTCCTGATCCCGGAGTCGATGATCTCGCAAGTATCGCTTCCGAGACCGGAAAGCTGGCTCATCATCATCTGGGCCGCCGGGTGCGTGTCGCTCTTCTGAGCCACTCCAATCAAGGAAGCTCCCCCACGGAGTCGGCTCTTAGGATGCGGGCCGCGACGGCTTCGGCTCGCGAGAAAGTCACGGTAGACGAATGTGAGATTGATGGTGAAATCCAACTCGACGTTGCGCTCGACCCTGAAGTGTCTGGCTGCAAAATACCGAGCATGGCTCGCAAGGAACGCGCCGATGTCCTGGTCTTCCCTTCACTCGATGCCGCACACATCAGTATGAAGCTACTTCGCCACGTTGGCGGGGCGACCAACTATGGCCGAATTATTCGCGGTCTCACCCGTCCCGCCGGGCAGGTTCCCCGGACGGCAACCGAGGAAATGATCCTGGGAACGGCGGCAACCTTGGGAGTGGAGGCAATCCAATATCGCCTTCTGCACCCCAACGGCTAGCTTGATCTAAAAGCTGGTGCTGAATCCAAGCCTCCAAGTGGGGCCGGTCGCGATTCCGGTGGCATTGACATCCCTATAAACAGGGAGGTCGAGTGAACCTGACATGTTGAGGCATTCGTTGATACGCCAGATGAATGACGGTCTGATCGCGATCGTCGTTGCGCCGGTGTTGGCGAGATTTATGCCGTCAAATTCATCTTTGTTGGTGTAGCTGCCTTGCACCGCCAGGCCGGCACTGAAGGACTCATTGATGCGACGTCGGGCCCCGAAAGTGAGGAAGTAGCTTTCGGCCGGGCGGAATCCCTGGCTGCTGGTTTCGAGCGGGAGGCTGACGTCGAACTGGCTGGAGAAGACCCAATCAGCTTGTTGTTTGGCGTATCCTGTCCCCATCATGACTTGCCAGGCTCCGGTGCCGAGTTGGAAAACGGACGGAGCGGCAACGCCAATGACAGGTTGGTCCCGTTCTTCTCCCGTAGGTGCCATGACGCCGAGATTGAAACTCAAACCGTCGATGCCGGAAGGTCGCCAGGTTCCGAGAAAGGAAACATCGGAAAGCCCCGAGATGGTGTCTGTGTCGACTCCGTTTTCCTCAAAGGTGCCATCAAGGTAAGGGACTGTGGCCTGAACGATCCATTGATCGGAAATTCGATAGGCCGCGTTGAGGCTGTAGCGGTGGAAGATGGTCTGAACCTCGCCGGGGTTCGAGATTTCCTGATCGCCGCGGTAAAGTTCGTCACTCTTCCGATAAGTGTAGTCCAGGGAGAAGCTCCACTTGGAGGAGTCGTCGTCATCAAATCCGCCAACTGGCGGGGTCGTGAGTTTTCAGGCGTCTCATCCGTATGCCTGATTGAGAAGCAGGGCAGAGAAGAGAGCGGAAGTGATCTGGAGTTTCATGAGAGACGAAAGCCGGTTGACCCTGCGGAAGCTATTCTGGTTGGCGTGCCGGATCAATCACTGATCCACAGCCTTCGTGACGAGAGGTGCCGCTACGTTGCACCCATGAGCAGGGCGGAGTGAGACAACGCAAGTTCGTAAACCTGCTAATGCGGTTGTTCAAAATTGGCCTCGGCTAACAAGAACGAAAATATGACCACAAAAAATTGTGGAAGGTTGGTAGGGGGGGCGTTGCGGGACTTGAGGGACGGGTATTGCGGAGGCAAGTATCCAGCCCCCGGTATCAAGTCACGGTGGGTTTGCCGGATTTGCCTTTTGTTTTTTTGCGGGATGAGAGGGCTGATTGGACCATGATCATTTCGCCAACTGTCTCTTATACACATCTCCGAGCCCACGAGACCGAGGCTGATCTCG
>CAJXVQ010000690.1 GCA_913060685.1 uncultured Verrucomicrobiales bacterium | reverse complement strand
CGAGATCAGCCTCGGTCTCGTGGGCTCGGAGATGTGTATAAGAGACAGGATAAATTGGTCTTGGCGTCGCCGCAAAATCCGCAGAGGAATACATATTATACCACCAAAACATCTTGGCACACTTCACTCCGGCGGCCTCCCAGATCTTCTCACCCTTCACAAGGTGATTCGACTGCTTCCAAAACTTCACCTCGGCCGCTTCGCGATCATACCAGCCGTTTCCCACAATACCGTGCTCACCCACTGGTTTCCCGGTGAGATACGAACTTTGAGCGGTGCAAGTGACGGCTGGAAAGGCTGGCCTAAAACTGCTCAGTTCCCGATCACCCGCCCATTTCTGAAGACGCGGCATTTCCGCTAAAACCGAACGAGTCAGCCCGACGACATTCAGCACCGCAATCCGTTTCATGATTCAATTCAAACGGTGGAAAGCGAACGTTCCTTCAGTTCCCCGGCGCATTCATCCCAGATTTTCTCATCGATCTCATGGACATCGACCCCGACCCCGGCCTCTTTCAGAAGCAGGACTGTCAGCTCTCCTCCGAGATGCTCGCGAAATTCCTCAAGTCCATGGAAAACCAAGCGGCGTCCTTTGGCATCGCGCAGCTCCAAAGCCTCGTGCCAAACCGGTAGATCAAGTCCCTCAATCACCCTCAGGACCCGTTCCGCTTCAGAACTCTCAAGCAAACCCACCTTGGACGCATAGAGAGTGTCCAGTGCCACTCCCACCGAAACCGCTTCACCGTGGCTGAGTCCAAAATCTGTCAACTGCTCCAACTTATGAGCAGCCCAATGTCCGTAATCGAGCGGACGACTACTGCCCAACTCAAAAGGATCACCTCCCAGCGCAATATGTCGGGCATGATGAATGGCCGAGCGCTCAACCGCTTCCTCTAAAATTGCCTCATCAAGAGCACGAAGCCCGGCGACGTTCGATTCCATCCACGCAAAAAACTCACCGTCACGGATCAAGGCCACCTTGACCGCTTCGATCAAACCGGCCCTCCTCGTATCTTCCGGTTGGGTGTGCAGGAATTGAAAATCATTCACGACGGCATATGGCACCGCAAAGGCCCCGATGAAATTCTTCTTCCCGAAGGCATTGATGCCGTTCTTCACGCCCACGCCACTGTCATCCTGGGAAAGCGTCGTCGTCGGAAATCTCACCAGGCGAACCCCGCGATGTCCGGTCGCCGCCGCAAAACCCACCACATCAAGAAAAGCACCTCCACCAATCACGACCACATAGGAATGCCGGTCAATGTGATGGCGTTCAATCGCAGCCATGGCATCTTGGTAGACTTGATCATCCCGTTTTGCTTCTTCCCCACCGGCCAGCCATTCGACCCCGGTGAGCCTCAATCCCTTGAGATCCGAAAAATAATCTTGAACCTCGCCCTCCAGTTCAGGGAAGAACTCCCGGAGCCCGTTCTCAACGAACACCAACACCTTACTCCGCCCTCTGGTCTCCAGAAGCTCGGCCACCATGCGATTCCCTGCGGAGAAGGCTCCCCGGGTAAATCGAATACGGTGTTGAAAACTCACCGTTATGTTAAAATCCTCTCCGCTCATTTGAGTTTCTTTATCTAGCTCCTCATACGTGGCTTGGCCATCGATTCTTTGAGTGTATTGTGAAAACATGTCCGGGATCACCTCTTTGCACGAAGGCCGCTACCTGTCACTTCGTGAAATCGACGACTGGGAATTCGTCGTTCGCCCCAATGCCACCGGGGTTGTCGGGATTTTTGCCACGACCAAGGAACAAGAAGTCATCCTGGTGGAACAATACCGCCGCCCCGTGCAGGCCCGCGTTATGGAGATTTGTGCCGGACTTATGGGCGATGAGGAGGAATTCGCCTCAGAATCGATCATCGACTGCGCGGCTCGCGAGTTAATCGAGGAAACAGGCTACACCGCCGGAAAAATGTCCCATTTGCTCAGTTCGCCAACCTCTGCCGGAATGTCCGACGAAATGACCCATTTTTTTCTCGCTGAGGATTGCGTCAAAACGGCCAAGGGAGGCGGTGTGGGCGGAGAGGATATCTCGACACACCTTGTGCCGCAGGCAGAGCTTGGCAAATTTCTTGCTGAGGCAGCGAAACGCGGAGTTCTCGTTGATTTCAAAATTCACGCCTGCCTCGGGGGAATCGAGCTTCTCAGGAAGCCCGGACAAGGCTGATCTCAATGATCAATCAGCGGTCTACCATGGAATTCTGAATGAATTTCACTCAATCCGGTGTATTTTTTACTTATCCTATGAAGCGTCTTCCAGTAATCTCCATCTCGATGCTGGTTTCCTCTCTTTCAGGGGAACCACTTCCTGATGTTGTCGACTTTAACGATCACATCCAGCCCCTCATCTCGGAGAAGTGCTACCATTGCCACGGTCCCGATTCCTCGACCCGCACGCCCAAGAAGACTCCCCTCCGTCTCGATCGAGAGGACTTCGCATTTCTTGAACGCCCCAATGGTAAATTTGCCTTCATCAAAGGAGATTCTAAAGGCTCGGAAGTCTTTCAGCGAATCATTAGCAAAGACGTCGATGACGTCATGCCGCCCCCTGAATCACATAAGAAGCCCCTCAGTCCCGACGAGATTGCGCTCATCAAAAGATGGATTGATCAGGGAGCAGACTACGAGGAGCACTGGTCATTCATCCCACCCACTCGCCCGGAGCCACCCAAGATCGATTGGGGAAACAACCCCATCGATCAATTCGTCGCCGCAAGGCACCGGGAAAAGGGCCTCAAAGCAAGCCCTCCAGGGGATCCCTCGCGCCTACTTCGGCGTCTCACCTTCGATCTGACCGGATTACCCCCAACACCCGCGGAAGTTGCTTCATTCCGCGAAATGGCAGCCAGGGACCTCTCGACAGCTGTCGAAATGACAATCGGAAAACTCCTCACCACCGATGCCTATGCCGAACACTTCGGCCGCCATTGGCTCGATGCCGCGCGCTACGCCGACACCCACGGAATCCACAATGACAACTACCGGGGCATCTGGCCCTATCGCGATTGGGTCATCGAGGCCTTCGGCAAAAACATGCGCTTCGACCAATTCACTCGCGAACAGATCGCCGGTGATCTTCTCCCGGAGCCCACCCTCAATCAAAGAATCGCCACCGGATTCAACCTGTCTCTTATACACATCTGACGCTGCCGACGATCTACTCTGTGTAGA
>CAJXVQ010000689.1 GCA_913060685.1 uncultured Verrucomicrobiales bacterium | reverse complement strand
ACGAGATCAGCCTCGGTCTCGTGGGCTCGGAGATGTGTATAAGAGACAGCGATAACGTAGAGTTCGTCATCTTTGACCGCGAACTGAATATTCATCAAACCTCGTACTTCGAGTTCCTTGGCGAGAGCTTTGGCTCCGGCGAGGATTTCGGCTTTGATTTTTTCGCTGAGGGAGAAGGCGGGAATGACGCAGGCGGAGTCGCCCGAGTGAATGCCGGCTTGCTCGATGTGCTCCATAATGGCGCCGACGACGGAAGTGTCTCCATCAGAGATACAGTCGACATCGATCTCGGTCGCGTTCTCCAGGAAGCGGTCGACGAGGATGGGACGGTCAGGGGAAATATCGGTTGCGTTCTTGATGTAGGTTCTTAGCTCGTCGTCATTGTAGACAATCATCATGCCACGACCTCCAAGGACGAATGAAGGACGGACGAGAACCGGATAACCAATGCGGTCGGCAATCGCCACTGCTTCATCTTCGGAAACGGCAGTGCCCGCTTCCGCTTGTTTGAGGCCGATACGGTCGAGGAGGGCGGAGAAGTGTTTACGGTCTTCGGCGAGCTCGATGTTTTTTGGGCTGGTGCCGATGATGGGAACGCCGTGGCGTTCGAGGTCGGCCGCGAGGTTGAGGGGAGTTTGGCCCCCGAACTGGACGATGACGCCATCGGGCTTTTCCTGGTCACAGATATTAAGAACGTCCTCAAGGGTGAGGGGTTCAAAATAGAGCTTATCCGAGGTGTCGTAGTCGGTGGAGACAGTCTCAGGGTTGGAGTTCACCATAACGGACTCGTAACCAAGTTCGCGGAGAGCGAAGGAGGCGTGGACGCAGCAGTAGTCGAACTCAATGCCCTGGCCGATACGGTTGGGACCGCCACCGAGGATCACGATTTTTTTGGCATCAGTCTCGCGGGCTTCGTTTTCGTCGCCGTAGGTGGAGTAGTAGTAAGGGGTGGCCGCTTCAAACTCGGCAGCGCAGGTGTCGACGAGGCGATAGGTGGGGATGATGCCTTTTTCCTTACGCTCGGCGCGGATGTCGTCTTGATGGACGCCACGGGCGTGGGCGATCTGGATGTCGGAGAAACCAAGTTTCTTGGCACGGCGCAGGTCGAGGTTCTTGAGGTCGTTGCCCTCTTCGACGATGACGCGCATGTTCTCGAGGAACCAAGGGTCGATCTGGGTGGCGTCGAAGATTTCCTCCATGGTCCAACCTTGTTCAAAGGCGACCTTGAGCCAAAAAATACGCTCGGCATTGGGGACGTGGAGTTTGCGCTCAACATCCTCGCGGGTGGCTTCGGGGTCTTTGCCATCGAAACCGAAACCAAAGCGACCGGTCTCGAGAGAGCGGAGGGCTTTTTGAAGTGACTCCTTGAAAGTGCGTCCGATGGACATGGCCTCTCCCACGGCCTTCATGGAAGTGGTGAGGACCGGATCGGCGGTGGGGAATTTTTCAAAGGTGAAGCGGGGAACCTTGGTGACGACGTAGTCGATAGTGGGCTCAAAGCTGGCGGGAGTTTCCTTGGTGATATCGTTTGGAAGTTCGTCGAGAGTGTATCCAACGGCGAGCTTGGCCGCGACTTTGGCGATGGGGTAGCCGGTGGCTTTGGAAGCAAGAGCGGAAGAACGGCTGACGCGCGGGTTCATCTCGATGACGATGCAGCGGCCGGTCTTGGGATCGACGGAGAACTGGATATTCGAACCACCTGTCTCGACGCCGATCTCGCGGATGACGGCGAAGGAGGCATCGCGCATGATTTGGTATTCGCGATCAGAGAGGGTTTGGGCGGGGGCGACGGTGATGGAATCGCCGGTGTGCACGCCCATGGGGTCGAGATTTTCGATGGAGCAGATGACGACGCAGTTGTCGGCGTGGTCGCGCATGACTTCCATTTCATATTCCTTCCAGCCAAGGAGGCATTCCTCCACGAGGACCTCGGTGGTGGGCGAAAGATCGAGACCGCGGGTGACGATGGTATCAAATTCTTCCTTATTATATGCGATGCCACCGCCGGTGCCGCCAAGGGTGAAGGCGGGGCGGATGACGAGTGGCATCATGCCGATATCCTTCGCGATCTGCTTGGCTTCCTCCATGGAGTGGGCCACTCCGGAAATCGGGAGATCGAGGCCAATCTTGATCATGGCCTCTTTGAAACGGAGGCGATTTTCGCCTTTGTCGATGGCATCGGCATTGGCTCCGATCATTCGAACGCCGTGCTTATCGAGAGTGCCGGAGTCGAAAAGTTCAATGGAGACGTTGAGCGCAGTCTGGCCTCCAAGGGTGGGAAGAAGGGCATCGGGTTTCTCTTTAATGATGATTTTCTCGATGGCCTCGGGCGTCATGGGCTCGATATAGGTCCGGTCTGCAAATTGCGGATCGGTCATGATGGTGGCCGGGTTGGAGTTGACCAAAACGACCCCGTAACCCTCTTCACGAAGGGCCTTGCAGGCTTGGGTACCGGAGTAATCGAATTCGCAGCCTTGTCCGATGACAATGGGGCCTGCTCCTACGACGAGAATTTTTTTTATACTGGTGTCCTTCGGCATATTTTAAAAGCGGTGCGGCTAAAACTTCGTGTATCTGCCAAGGAGGGGCGGGATTGTAAAGGTTGATCGCGTTTCCAGACGGTCTGGCATGAAAAAATCCTGAACCCAGGAGAGAGGGCAGACTCGCAAAATAGGAATTTGTGATCTTACTCCCTGGCGGCTTCGCACTTGCTGCAGCAAGATTCCGAGGAGGAGCGCGAAGGCGGTGCCAATGGAGAAGAGAATGAGAAATATTTTTAAAAATTGCTGATATTCATAGTTTGGATCATCAGCCGGTCGAAATGGTCGGGAGTTTTTTGAGATTGAGTTGGAAAGCCACAGGAGTCAGGGATGGGGTGCAATGGTGGCGAGACAGTATCGACCGGAAATCGACGGCCTGAGGGCGGTGGCGGTGATCGGGGTGGTTTTGTTTCACCTCGGGCTGGGGTTCCCGGGCGGATTTGTGGGGGTGGATGTCTTTTTCGTGATCTCGGGATATCTCATTACGGGGATTTTGCTGAGACAACTGGGTGAAGATCGCTTTTCACTGGTGGATTTTTGGGCGCGCCGGATCCGCAGAATCGCACCTGCGGCCATTGCGATGGTGATCGGGACCTGTCTCTTATACACATCTGACGCTGCCGACGATCTACTCTGTGTAGAT
>CAJXVQ010000688.1 GCA_913060685.1 uncultured Verrucomicrobiales bacterium | reverse complement strand
CGAGATCAGCCTCGGTCTCGTGGGCTCGGAGATGTGTATAAGAGACAGCCTTGGGACACGATACCTTCGCATTCCTTGCTCAGTTCGGCCTTGGTCGTGATGGTCCGTGGCGTACTGGCGGTGAGCTTGAGTTGAGAGAGAACTTGATCGCGCTTTTCATCAGTAAAATGGGACAGAAACAGCTTGCCCGGCGCATTGTTATGCAAGGGGAAGCGCAGTCCGAGATCCACCACGATCCGCAGCGGTTCGGTTCCCTCGACCTGCTCGATGATTGTTCCTTCCACGCCACTGAGGACACCCAGCTGAACCGTCTCGCCGGTTGCATCCCGCAGAGCGGTCATCGCCGGGCGGGCGAGAGCGGGCAGACTCAATCCTCGCAAGCGTGGCGTTGCCAACTTCAACCACTGCCCCGTCAGCTGAAAGGCCATCGTCTCCACATGACGCGACAAGTAACCGCGCGCTAGTAGCGTCTGGCTGATGCGGAAAACCGCGTTCTTGGGAATCTCGAGATGATTACTGAGCTCCGAAAGAGTCAGGCCACCCGCGGAGGCACTCAAGAGCTCCAGGATATCGAGCGATCGGTCGAGGGCTGGAACGGAACCGGGCGATTCTTCCTTGGCGGTGACTAGGAGTTCGGATTTCATAATTTATTAATTTCCATCAAATTAAGGATGGACACAAGATGGTTCTATATTCAGAACGGTTTCTGCATACAGAAACCAATTCGCGATGTCCAGTATAAATCCGGATCGCGAGACGGGGTGATGATGCGAAACGAAAGCGAACCTACCGATGAATCAGAACAACCAAATCAAGAGAACAATGAACCCATCCAATCGAACCCACCTCGCCCTGACCGCCACCGGAATCCTGACCTGCCTGAGCGGCACCGCCGGGGCAACGACAATCTTCACCGAAAACTTCGACGGCATCACCGGCCTTGGCTTGAACGGCAGTCCCGTCGGGCAGGTCACGACCACGCACGATCTCGGTTTCGGGGGAAACCTGACCGGGTGGGGCAAGTCGGGGGCCGGCACCATTCACGCGGTCGACACCAACAATACTTGGTCGGCAGGGACTGTCTCTGCGAACCCGCAGAACTGGGGGGTGATGTTCTGGCAGGACAACGTCATCACTCAAACGCTCGGGATTACTGACTCGAATACTATCGGCACGCAGTACAGCATCGACTTCCTTGCTGCCGGGGCTGTCTACGAGAATGCGGGTCAAGTCAACAATGGCACCACCGACGGGCTCAGAATTGATGTTCTGCGCGCCTCCGACAGCGCCGTCCTGCACACCTTCGACCACCTGACGGCCCAACCGGTCGGCGCGGGGAACCTCGGCTTCACGGCAATGAATTCCACTTATACCGGCGATGGCAGCGGCGACATCCTGTTCCGGGTCGGACCGGTGAATGCAGGCCAGGGTCGTTTCCAGGGAACCATCGACGACTTGTCGCTCTCAACTTCTACTATTCCCGAGCCATCCTCTGCCACCCTGCTCGGACTCAGCGGACTCGCCTTGCTTCTGCGCCGGAAGCGGAGTGTCTAAGCTGATTTTCGACCCGCCCCCAATTATCAAGCCCCATGAACCAGCGTAATCGAAACTACCCGAGCTTGCTCGCCTCAGGAATCTTGGCCTGCCTGAGTGCCAAGGCCGGGGCACAGATCTTCACCGAAGATTTCAACGGCATCACCGAACTTGGTTTGAATGGCGGTCCCGTCGGGCAGGACACGACGACGCACGATCTCGGCTTCGGGGGTAACCTGGCCGGGTGGAGCAAGTCCGGGTCCGGCACCATCCACGCGGTCGATACAGCGAATACTTGGCCTGGTCCCACCGCCAACCCGCCAAACTGGGGGGTCATGATCTGGCAGAACAACGTGATCACGCAATCAGCCGGAATTGCCGGTTCTAATGACAGCGGGGTCGATTACAGCATTGATTTCCTCGGCGCGGGAGCGGTCTATGAAGGGGCAGACCAAGTCAACAACGGCACGACAGACGGGCTCCGCATCGAGGTTCTGCGCGCTTCGGACAGCGCGGTCCTGCACACCTTTGACCAAGTCGTGGCGCAACCCATCGGCGTTGGAGACCTCGGGCTCACGCCCTACAGCTTCAACTACACCGGCGACGGCAGCGGCGATATCCTGTTTAATATCGGGCCGGTGAATGCCGACCAAGGCCGCTTTCAGGGCACCATCGACGATCTGGAGCTCTCGGTCGTGCCCGCCGGCGCCATCAACATCACCTCCTTCACCGCGACTCCCGATACCCTCGCCGACTCGGAAGACGCGGTGACCTTCGGCTGGACGGTCACCGGGATGCCGCTGGACTCCCTGGAAATCACCCCGGGCAACATTGATGTCCTGGGCGACACCGACGGAGCGGGGATCGGCAGCTTTCTGCTCGCCACAGGTCCCGAGGGCACCACCGAGTACACCCTCACCGCGATCAAGGGCGGAGACACCGTCACGCGAATGGTAACCGTGACCCTGCCCGCCCCGGAGATCACCTCCTTCACGGCCTCGCCCTCGCCACTCGCCCTGGGTGAGGACTTCACCCTTTCGTGGCAGGTTGGCCTCTCCGCCACGACCCTGGTGATCACTCCGGGCGACATCGACGTATCGGGTGACACGGACGTCAGCGGGGCCGGCAGCATCATCGTCAACCCGACTGAGAGCACCACTTACACTCTGACGGCCACCCGCGGCACCAGCATCAGCGCCGCAAATGCCTCCGCCATCGTGGAGACTCCTCCGAATCCGAACGCCCTCGCCTACGAGAGCTTTGACGGGCTCACCGCCCCGGAGGGAAACTTCAATGGTGCTCCTGCCGGCCAGGTCACAACGACACATGACCTCGTTTTCGGCGCCAACCTGACCGAGTGGACAAATTCAGGAGCCGGCACCCTCCATGCAGTCGATACCCACAATACCTGGCCTGGCCCCACCACCAATCCGCCAAACTGGGGAGTGATGATTTGGCAGGACAACGTGATCACGCAGACGGCCGGGACCCCCGGCTCGAACGACAGCGGTGTCGCCTACAATATCGACTTCCTGGCCGCAGGGGCGGTCTATGAACAGGCAGGCCAGGTCAACGACGGCACCACCGATGGTCTCAGGATCGAAGCTGTCTCTTATACACATCTGACGCTGCCGACGATCTACTCTGTGTAG
>CAJXVQ010000687.1 GCA_913060685.1 uncultured Verrucomicrobiales bacterium | reverse complement strand
ACGAGATCAGCCTCGGTCTCGTGGGCTCGGAGATGTGTATAAGAGACAGCTTTATCTCGCCGAGCCGGGTCACGAGGAATTACTTCTGACCTGCGATTGGACCACCGGAAAAATCTACCACGACGCCATCAAGGAGAAGGGCGCGAGCTATTCTTTGGAGGAGAGTGTTTTCCTGAATCTGCCACGGGCGATCGATATTGATGTGGATGGATCTTCTAATCTCTACGTGTGTGACTGGCGTGATGGGCGATTCAAGTTTGCCGGTAAGGGGAAGAAGGTCGGAATGATACAGAAGCTTACTAAAAAGGGCCTGAAGGCCGAACCGTTTCCTGATTTGACGAAGATGAAGGTGGAAGAGCTGGTGGCTCAGTTGAAGAGTGCATCGGCGGTTCGACGGCTTGAGGCGCAGCGGGAGATTCTAGCAAGGGGTGGTAATGAGGCTTTCACAGGTTTGCGAGAGATTGCCGTAGGTGGGAACTCGATTGAATCTCGTGTTGCTGCGATTCTCACCGCTGCGCAACTTGAGGGAATGACGGCGGAAGATCTAATGGGACATTTTATGGGGCCATGGGTTGGTATGCCCAAACTCCACCAGTACGTTTTACGTGCCGTAAGTGATCTTGGTGGTGAATTAAAAAACTCCACGAAAGAGGTGGTAGCAGCGGCCCTCCAATCCAAGAATCCCCGTACTCAACTTCAAGCAGTGGTGGCGTTGATGAACATCAAGAATC
Source organism: uncultured Verrucomicrobiales bacterium (assembly GCA_913060685.1). Lineage (GTDB taxonomy): Bacteria > Verrucomicrobiota > Verrucomicrobiia > Verrucomicrobiales > Akkermansiaceae > SW10. Next base: position 2,459 of record CAJXVQ010000687.1, on the reverse strand, counting down.
CTGGGAAAGATGCTTCCAAAGAGATCCTCAAAGTAGCCGCTGATTCAGAAGACCCTCGCATCTTCAACACCGCGATTCGCGCGCTTGTGACGATTGGTGATACCGAGAGTCTTATGGCTCATTCGGACAAACGCCTTGCCAGACTTGCCCTCATGCGACTTCACAATCCTGAAGTGATTTCGGGAGTGGCGGCGAAGCTGACCCAGGCTGGTGGCACCGAGCGACTTGGACTGATCGAGATCCTTGCTCGTCTTTTTCATCGTGAGGCCGAGTGGGATCTTAAGAGCTGGTGGGGAACCCGACCGGATGATCGCGGACCCTATTTTGCCCCCGTGACTTGGGCCGAGACGGCAAACATCACCTCGGCCCTTGAGGGTGTTTTTGAAAAACTTACCAAAGACGAACAATCCGAGATGCTGGGCATCCTTGGTATGAATCGTATCCCGATTTCCGAGATGAAACTGGGAGATCAGGATCCTTTTTCCCTGGCTTTGGTCACACCAACTCCTGATCAGACTCAGATCAATATCCTGACGGCCGCGGCGAAGGAGAAGAAGCGGGCTTGGGAGGAGCGGGTGAAAGCCTATCGGGCCTTATGCCGGCTTGAGGGCAAGACCGTCACTCATCAGATCCAGATTTTGGGTGCGTGGCTCGACCAAGGCGTCAACAAGACGGACGTCGAACGGGAGTTGAATGACTTCGTCAATCAACCGGCGCTTATCCTCTCGACCAGGGATCTCCGTAAGGTTGCCGCAAAAGGCAGTAAATCGGAAAGCCGGGTCGCTTGGCGGACTCTCCTGACCTTTACGCAGAGTCCTCTCATCAAGGAAAATCAGAAGACTCCGATCATGAAAATGATCGAGAAAAACCCTCGTGAAGAAGGGCTCTTTCTGGCCTTGTCCGATCTCCTTCTATCAGGATTCGAGAAGCAGATCGAGAACGCGATTGATAGTGATAACGACACCCTCATCGAGGCCGCGAAACACGCCAGGAAAGTGATCGCGGCGGCCAAGGCCAGTGCGGGTAAAAAAGTAGCCGAGTTGAAGGCTGAAGAGGTCGCCAGCCTGGCGATGAAGTCAACGGGTGATGCTGCCATTGGCGAGAAAATTTATACCCGCCAGGGGTGTGTCGCTTGTCACGCGGTGGATCAGAAAGCGGTGCAGAAGGGACCCTACCTCGGCTCGGCAGGAAGTAAGTTCACCAAAGACTACCTCATCCAATCCATCCTCGATCCCAATGCCGTGGTGGCCCAGGGATTCCAGACTGAATTGATTACAATGAAGGACAAGTCGGTCCACATGGGCTTCGTGACCCGGGAGGAAGACGGCATTGTCGATGTCCGGAATATTGCCGGTGTGGTCACCCAAATCAAAGAGGGCGAGATTCAAAAGCGCGCTCATCAACCGCAGTCCATGATGCCTGCCGGACTGGCCTCCACGTTGACTGTCGACGAATTCAACGATTTGATTGCCTACCTGAATTCGATGAAAGAATAGGGATCGTATAAGTTATTCGCCCTCTTTCCGTGTTCGCCTGTGGGACATTCGCGTCAACTTAAGAGCGTGAGCCATGACCTATGCTTCAGAGTCTCGGTAGGAAAGGAGTTTCAATGGGGTGCTTTCACATCCTCAATCACTTCCATTAAATGGTAGGCGAGATGCTCCTTGCTGTCTTGGGGGAGAGCTTCCGAGCGCTCCGGGTAGACGAGGGTGACTTCATTCTCAGAGGAGTCGAAGCCGATGTCCTGACGCGAGACGTCATTGGCGACGACGAGGTCGCATCCTTTTCTGAGGCATTTTCCGCGGGCGTTTTCCAGAATGTTTTCGGTTTCAGCAGCGAAACCGACGAGGGTGCCCTTGAAATTCATGACTTCGCGAGCAGAACCAAGAATATCCTTGGTTCGTTTTAAGGTGAGGGTCATTTCGTCGCCTGTTTTCTTGAGCTTTTGGCCGGCGACTTCTGCCGGGGTATAATCGGCGACAGCTGCGGCGAAAATGGCGATCTCGTGGCGACCAATCTGGGATTCGACGGCTTGATACATGTCGGCGGCGCTTTCGATGGGGAGGTAATCGACGCCTTCAGGGATTTCGAGCGATGTTGGGCCGGAGATGAGGAGGACGGAGTGGCCCCGTTTTGCCGCTGCGGCGGCAAGGGCGTATCCCATTTTTCCGGACGAACGATTGGTGAGGTAGCGGACAGGATCGATGGGTTCGACCGTCGGACCGGCGGTGATGAGGACCTTCATGAGGCATCATGAGATACCATGAGAGAACAAATTCCAAACCATTCACCTGAAGGAGATGATTTCCTTCGCGAAATATGATTGCCAATCAGATGGGAGGATGATTTGTTTCCGCCGCTGCGCGCGTGGCGGAATTGGTAGACGCGCATGATTCAGGTTCATGTGAGGCCTGTCTCTTATACACATCTGACGCTGCCGACGATCTACTCTGTGTAGA
>CAJXVQ010000686.1 GCA_913060685.1 uncultured Verrucomicrobiales bacterium | reverse complement strand
GCGCCGGGGACACCAGAAAGGTCCTCTGCGTCGCCCTCGACTATGCCAAGCGCAAACACGTCGCACTGATTTGTGATGGCAACGGCGACATTCTCAAGGTCTAACTCTAAAATCCAACTCTAAAATCCAACTCTAAAATCTAACTCTAAAATCCCAACTCTAAAATCCCGCAGTAACTACAGAAACCATCTTGACTTCGTTGTTTTGGCATCTCAAGGTCCGCTGTATGCCGAAGCCGCGATTGATTATTCCGCACTCTTCCGATGGCACTTTGCCCGATTTGGCGATTTATCATGCGACGTCCCGGGTGGTTCATCGTCAGTTTCTCTTTCAGGACGAAGAAAAGGAACAGTTCAGGGTTCTGATGCGGATGTATGAGCGATTCAGTGGTTGCCGGGTGCTTTCGTATTGCGTGATGACGAATCATTTCCACCTCCTTCTGGAGGTCCCGCCCCCACCTTCAGAGGAAGAATTTGGGATCTCGGAGGAGGAGTTGATTCATCGATTGGGTGGGCTTTATTCGCGGGCATACGTGGCCGGGGTGAAGGCGGAAATCTTGGAAGCCCGGACTATTGCCGCAGGAAAACGCGAGCACTTTTCACGGCTCAGTCTGGCTGATCAGAAGAAAGAAATGGCATACGGGCGGGCGCAACTTACCGCTATTTCCGAACGATTCACGAAGCGGATGCACAGTCTGAGCGAGTTCATGCGAGGGCTTTTGCAACGCTATACCCGATGGTTTAACAAGAGACACGGAATGCGTGGGACCCTTTGGGAGGACCGCTTTCACAGTGTCATCGTGCAGAGCGGACTGACTTCAAGGACCATGGCGGCTTACATTGATCTCAATCCGGTGCGGGCCGGGATTTGCAAGGACCCTGCCGATTATCGATGGAGTTCTTACGGAGAAGCGGTGGGTGGTGGTCGCGGCGCGACGAAGGCCCAAAGTGGCCTTGTGCGCGCGCTCCGGGGGCACGAAGGACATGCGGGAACCTCGCGAGCCTGGGCACAAGGCGGAATCTCAAATGAGTATCGCAAACTCCTCCTCACCAACGGAAGCGAACAGAAGGAGAATTGCTCGGACGGGCGGAAGCGGACTCATCGTAAGGGAATGGATAAAAAGGTGGCCGAAAAGGAGAAGGCACGATTGGAGAATGAAGAAGCCCGCGATCTGAAAATTGCGAAGGCGGTGCATTGCAAGGTCCGCTATTTCAGAGATGGAGCGGTGCTTGGAAGTAAGAAATTCGTGAACGATTTCTTCGAAAGCCAACGGAATCGCTTTAGTCCAAAGCGGAAGGACGGAGCGCGAAAAGCGCGCGGATCCCTGAAGGAACTCGCCGGAGAGATTTGGAGTCTCCGCGATCTCAAGGACGGATGATTTATTGCTCCGCCTTGAATCGACAGATCTCCGCACACCTCGCAGTGATTCTCCATATCCTTCGGAAAAAGGAAGCAGCGCATACTGTAAGCTGAAAAATCCGTAATCCACTTCATTGGAACTTCCAGCCTAAACGTTGATATGACAACCCCTCCGAGCACCTCACCCCAAAAGCAAATTCCTGCTATGAGTTGGTTTGGGATGCAGGAGAAAGCAGAATAGCTTGCCCTCCACCTCCGCAAGGAGCTGGTTCGAGCCTGCCGGGGAGGGAAGCTGCCCGGCGTTCCCCATCTGGCCGGGGAGTTGGGGATCAATCACAAGACGGTCCGGCGGGCAGGGCGCGAGCGGTGCATCGTCATCCTCCTGCGGTGCGGTCGGCTCGATGCGAATCCCCTCACCTTTCTCGCGAACCCAGTGCTCACAGATGCAACTCTCCCCCTGCGAGCGGCGGGTTATTTCTTCTGTTTCGCGATCAGGTCGGCCATCGATTTGGCGAAAGAATCTCCGAGCCTGACAAAGAATGTCCCGCTCCCGAGATAATGATACGGGCGATCACTGCCGACGGTATCCCACTCGTAATAATGCTTCGGCCAGCCTTTGCTGAAGATCTCGTTTGAGAACATGGAATACTCGGTGTAGCTCTCGACCGACAGAACGTTGTCTTTAAATTCCGGGGCCTTGGCGGCTTCCCGCTGACCGACTGAAACCTGGTTCCCAGCCACCTTCTCTGCGGTCATTCCCGTTCCCAGGACGCCGATAATAAAGGGCATGTTCGGCACCTTATACTCTTTGCGGACATCCTTGATGAAGGAGATCATGTTGTCCTTGTAGTTGTCCCGGAACTCAGGTGAAAACTGATCATTGTAACCCTGAAACCAAACAAACCCGGCAATCTCATACCCCGCTGCGGCATCGTAAGCCGGATGATTCTCCTTCAAATTGTCGAGCACGGCATGGATGGACTCGTTCATCATCCGGTAGTTCAGGCTGGCATTCTTTTTGATCTCGTCGGCCTTGCCACCTGACTTCTCCTTCTCGTTCAATTCGTAGGCCCCTGCGGACGGCGGGCGAAAATTGTAATTCAAAGACTTGCCACCCCAGGAAGTTTTGATGAGTAAAATGGGGCCATCAATTTTTTCTGCGATCGAAAGTCCAAAGCCGTATTCCGGACCGATCTTTAATTTGTCACCCCCATAACCGACCCCGAGCTTTCCGGCCCTTTTGTTTCCATCTGCGATCGAATTGATATAGACCCGATCCGAGACCACGCAGGACTCCGCGATCTTCGCCTTGTAAGCATCATGCGCGTCCTTGCGCTTCTTCACTTCTGCTTCCAGCGCGGTTTTTTCGGGTCCCGCACTCATGGCCTTGATCTTGTCATTGGAAATCCCGCCGGTCAGTTCATCGAGTTTTCTTACCTGGGCCAGCTGGTCCTCCAGCGATTTCTTGGAGAGCTTACTGTCCTTTTTGAACACCAGCTGGATGAGTTCCTTATCCTTGGCGGTGCCCGAATGATAAAGAGTGGCCATGGTGTGGGCTCTCGCGTGACCCACCGTGTTCGACTGACCTGCCAGGATGAAAACTTTCAGCTTCTCCGCGGCAAAAGCAGGATTGGTGACAGCTAGGATGGAGGCGGCTACTGCCAAGAGGGTGCTTCTTTTCAATGGATTGAATTTCATCTGTGTTTTTTTCTTTTTGTGAATTGTTCGTAAAATGTTTTCCCGCGCTGGAGCCTTTAGACGGCAATCTCTGAGAGCGGCCCTCGAAGGTCGAGGTCTTTGAGCCTGTCTCTTATACACATCTCCGAGCCCACGAGACCGAGGCTGATCTCG
>CAJXVQ010000685.1 GCA_913060685.1 uncultured Verrucomicrobiales bacterium | reverse complement strand
GAGATCAGCCTCGGTCTCGTGGGCTCGGAGATGTGTATAAGAGACAGGGATGTGATAATAGTAAAAAGGAGTCTTCGGCGCAGCCTCTACGATGGGCAAAAGCCCCTCCACCAGCTCTGCCTCTCCACTCACTTTAAAATAGCCTGTCGGTGTTGCCGAAACAGCATCTGCTCCGGTCTGCTCGGCATGAGCCGCCAGCTCAGCCGAAGCCTTCAAACTATTATGCCCCACTTGCACAAAGGTCTTCATCCTTCCCTTGGCAACTCCAACATAGGCTTCCGCCACCGCACGTCGCTCCTCATCAGTGAGTGACATTCCTTCACCTGTGCTCCCCGCAATATAGATTCCCGTAATCCCATTGGATTCCAAATGGTCAACCACGCGCGGTATCACAGTCAGGTTCAATTCACCACTCTCATCCATCGGTGATACCACCGCCGCCACAAGTCCACTCATCTTTAAAGGCTCCATTTAATTTAATTTTATTCATTATCTTCACCCCAACAAGAAGAGATCTTATAATTGCTTGGTCTATTCTCCCGACCAGTTAGAATCCTGGCATGTCACGCATTCCCCAACGTCAGCCTCTGCCTACCCAAGCTGCCGAAATAATTCGGGAAATGATTTCATCCGGAGAACTCCAAGACCTTCTCCCGGGAGAACGCACCCTGGCCTCTCAACTTCAGATTGGAAGGGATACGCTGAGAGCCGCACTCAATATTCTCGAAAACAAAGGTGTTATTTCGGCACGTTCCCACGGCAAGAGACGAAGGATCTTAAAAGAGGTGACGGGAGAAGCGTCCGCCGTCAAAAGAATCGCGTTTTTATCACCGAAGAAATTAATTCAACTTCCTCCCTGGATGATGGTTGAATTCGACATCCTGAGGGAACTCCTCAATCAACGGGGATTCGAGCTCCAACTTGTCTCACCGGCGATCTTTCATCTCAAGAACCCGACACGGAAGCTCGAAACCACGCTCAAGGATATCGATGCCGACGCATGGATCCTTTATCAATGCCCGCCTCCGGTCCAGCAATGGTTTGATCAACGAAATATTCCAGCATTAATCCGGGGATACCCGCATCCGGATATTCAGATTCCCTATTTGGATGAAGATTGGGGTGCTGCAGCATTCCATGCGGGAACTCTCTTAAAGAGACACGGACACAATCGTATCGGACTGCTCATGCCCGACACCCGCCTTGCCGGACTCAAAGCAACAGAAGCAGGCCTGCGCAGGGCATTTCCTGATGTTGATAACGACTCAGCCATCGTTCCCATTATTGAGAAAGGAAGTGCCTTGAGCGTCGGCCGGGCTCTCGATCGGGTCCGTCGTCTTAAATCCCCCCCCACTGCGATCATCGCTACCCGCTCCCGTCATACGCTCTCGATTATCTCATGGATGGGGCAGCAAAAGCTCAGCATTCCAAACGATCTGTCTTTGATCGTTCTCGCATCGGAACCTTGGTATGAACACATTGTTCCAGAGCCGTCGCATTATTTTTCAGATCCCCAGAGTGTTGCTCGAAATGTCGTTCGTTCAATCCTTCCGATCCTAGAAGAAAAGACATCCGGCAATGTCGAGAAGCTCTTGATCCCCGAATATGTCCCGGGCTTAACCGTCGCGTCGAGGTGAGGGACCTCCTTTGCAAACCTCAGCAGGACAGCAGCACAATTCAACCGGATCATCAGGGAGCACCGGAGTGTCAGGAATCTCAACCACTGGAAGCTCGACATGAGGGAATTCCAACGCCAAATCCACCTCAAAGGCACCTGCTCTCATGACTCTGAATTCAGCCCAGCCGTGCGGGAGAATTACCACCGCATTTTACCACAAATGCGGGACTGCTTCATAGCCGCCAATGCCCTCTGGTTGCAGGGATCGGGGAAGAAAAATCCCAATCTGGTGGCCCGGGCGCGTGCTGCGATGGACTAACAATTCCACACAACTTTATTTCCCGACACGTGTTTAACCAACTATGAAGTCTACGATCCTCCTCTCAATTCCATTCCTCACCACGCTTGCCTTGGGCGCTACCGTCCTTGTTGGAAGCTCCCAGCAACGAGGTCCCGGAAAAGGCCGGGGGAATCGCTTTGCCGAAATGGAAAAAAAAGCCATCGCGGAACCATTCAAAGGAATCACCGCTGACGGCAAGGTTGAGAAAGGGCTCTTCGAAATCAAGTCAACCGGAGTGAGCACATCCGGGGTCAAGAAGGCCGCCCTGTCTTTCCTCGCCGGACTCGATGACGAACAACGGACCAAGACCAAATTTCCCGTCGACTCCAACGAATGGAGACGTTGGGCGAACCAACACAGCCTTCCCCGCCAGGGAGTTTCGTTTGAAGAAATGTCGAAAGCCCAACGCGATCTCGCTTTCAAAATGATCGGAGCCGGTCTCAGCGCCAGGGGACTCAAAACGACACAGGACATCATGAAGCTCAATCACACCATCGCCGAGCTCAGCGGTCGCGAGGGTGAGTATGGCTACGGTCGCTGGGCTTACTTCATCACGATCATGGGTGAGCCTTCGGACACCGAGCCGTGGGGATTTCAGTTCGATGGCCACCATTGTATCATCAACTACTTCATTCTCGCCGATCAGGTCGTGATGACTCCCCTCTTTCTCGGATCCGAACCAGTCCGGGCGGAAAAAGGAAAATACAAGGGAACAATCGTCCTACAGGAGGAACAAAACCAAGCTCTCGCCTTTGCCCGAAATCTGACCGGGGAACAGAAGAAAAAAGCAGTTTTGCAGAGCGAAAAAGACGGGACCAACACCAACACCGAGGCCTTCCACGATAATGCCGTCATCCCCTACGAAGGCCTGCTTGTCTCAGAGCTAGACGCCGAACAAAAGGCGGCCTTCCTAAAGCTCACCGGCTTGTGGATTCACAACCTTAAGGAAGGCCATGCGAAGGTCAAAATGTCGGAGATCGAGAAGCACCTTGATCAGACCCGCTTTGTCTGGATTGGCGGAATGGATAAGGAGTCTGTTTTCTACTACCGTATTCACAGTCCGGTTGTGCTCATTGAATTTGATCATCAACGTCCCATTGCGCTTGGGCGGAGCAGAGTTGCCACAAAACAACATATCCACGCGACCGTCCGGACCCCGAATGGAAACGACTATGGAAAAGACCTCCTCAAGCAACACCTCAAAGACCACCACCTGTCTCTTATACACATCTCCGAGCCCACGAGACCGAGGCTGATC
>CAJXVQ010000684.1 GCA_913060685.1 uncultured Verrucomicrobiales bacterium | reverse complement strand
GAGATCAGCCTCGGTCTCGTGGGCTCGGAGATGTGTATAAGAGACAGTCTCAAGACCGAGGCCTTGGGACTCTGTGCCACAAGGCAAACCTTTTGGAGCAATGGCCGAAGACCTCCAGGCCAGCGATATCCGGAGCCACAAGAACCTTCCTCAGAGGGAAGTTCGATAGTATTGACAGAAGAAAGATTACTCCTATCTCCCTAACGCCCCCTAATTCAGCGGGCCGATTTCCCTTTGATTATCGAAGGAAATTAGAAGATGAACCGAGTACGGATTCCAGCAAAAATAGCGGTATCGTTGTCTTCTTGAATTGGGTCGATTACCTGAAAATCGGCAGTCACTCGAAAGCCATCGGTGACAGCGAAGTCGTAATAGATCTCACCACCAAACTCGTCACCGACACTGAGTCCCCGACCGCCAAGATCAAGACTGTCCTTCAATTCACTACTAATGCCGTTGTAAAAGAGCCCCACACCGAATGAGTCGCAGGGACGTATCGAGCCTAATCCGTTAGCGACCAGACCGACTGCTGCAGAATATCCTATAGGGTTCGGATCAGCGTCCGAAACGGCCAAAAACAAGAAGGTTCCCCAACCTTGTCCAGGGGCACTGGGGTTCCGGGTGAGAGATTGCTCCCACATGTAATTAATTTGCCAGGAATCGTTGGCAACGTTAGGATCAGCGCCAATCTCACCCGGGGGTCGGATGATATCGCTTTGGTCCAGCGAGGTGGCATCAATGGTGCTGAAACTTCCAGCGAACTTATGCACACCAGGGCGCCCGTCCCAGTCAGTCCGAAAGGTGATGTCACTAAATAGCGTCATCTCGTCAGCACTCAGCCCGCCAAAACCGGACGCGGTCGTCGGTGAAATCGAGTCCATGACGCCGAAGTTAACGAAAGGCTCGCCATCCCTAAGGATGGTCCCAACGGCACCAAGGGTGGAAATCGGGAAGGTGCGCCCGCCGATAGGCATCACGGTGAGACTCGCATTCATGAAACGCGCCATTCCATCACCGCCGTAGTATAACTTATCGACTAAATCCACGGTGTTGAATTTCCCCAAGGTGACAAGGAAAGACTCACTGAAAGCCTGTGTGATGGTGACGTTGGTAAAAGCAAAAGCCTCTCCCTCTTCGGCTGGAGCCAAAATGGCGGCATTGACCGGCGAGAGCACACCACCTTGATTGGTGTTATCGCCATAGCGGTATTCGCCGTGAACGTTGATGAAGAGCCCTGACCAGAGACCGGCCTTTTGCCCGTCGATATCCATATAAAAGTCGACCTTACCCGAAAAGGTCGGATCCTCGTCGTTTTCACTCAACCGACCCGGATCACCGGAAATCATCCCGTGGTAAAAATTAGTGGCTTCCAGGCGAAAATCGATCCCAGTTTCAGTCGGCCGGCGTAAGCCCCACATATCGCCCATTAGCAGCTCCTCGCAGACAGATTCGGAAGGCTCGGGAGTGGTCACAACCACCGTAGATCCCGCCGTAGCGAATGGGCCTGAGAGAAAGGTCAAGGAGCCGACGGCAAAGGCGCCGGTTTTGAAGATTGGCTTGTTTTTCATGATAGCATCGTCAGGACAAGAGCCTATTTTTTTGTGGCATCCTAAGAAAAACCATTATTCATTCTCAGTTATTTTGTCAATCAATTCTCCCTCCCCGACGCATCTCTCCACCCCCACGGGTTGCCATTCACGAAGATGCCGAATCCCCGGCACGGATTCAAGAAGGTCGCATTGGGTTCAGGATGCCTCCCGGGGAGGATCAATCTGATTTGAAAAGGGAACCACTCCGGCCACCTCGCAGCCTACTCAAATTCAACGTTCTTGATGAATCTCTTGACGGGGCGCTTCACGACATACTTTTCCTCCACCGTGCGCCCGCCCGTGCTGACTGTCCGCTTCGTCACACAACCGCTTCCCAACAGGCTCACCACTACTACTCCCGCGAACCCAATCGCTGACACACCTTTCCAGCGGATAAACCTCATGCCTCCGGCTATATCGACAGGAGCCTCGGATTGTCAATACCTATCGCATTACGCCAAGTAGAATGGCTCCGAAGGAATCCCAAAAGACGGCTGATCGAAGGCATTGTCGCCCCCTTCAAAGAAAGCCTCAAGCGGACTACCCAAAAAGAAAATTCCAGCAGTATAATTCGTATCGTGAGCAATGATTTCTTGGCAGGGAGAGATGCCATCATTAGATCTTCTTTATTACTTTCCGCTCAGGTTTTTAACCTGTCGGATTCATCATTTAACAACCACAAATAGAATCAACTCCAGCACTCCATGAAGATCTCCCGAAAACTCATCCTTACCGCGCTTCTCCCACTCACCGCATTGGCCGCCATGTCCTGCTCCCCCATTTCTCCGGAGACAACATCCTTCGATAAGATCACGCCCGGCACACCTGGAGGAGAGTATGTGGACACCAGCACCATCAGCGCCACAGTTACCGCGATTAACGTCAAGACCCGTAAGGTCGCCATGGTCACCGACCAAGGTAAGAAGTTCTCCGCCAAGGCCGGTCCCGAAGTCGCCAACTTTTCACAAATCCGCATTGGCGACAGATTCAACGTCGAACTCACCGAGGAAATCGCGATCCGCATGATCAAGCCGGGTGAGAAGATTAAGGAAAGCGGGGAAATCACGATCGGCGTTGCCGCCCTCGGCTCCAAGCCGGGAACAATGAGCACCGAGACCTATCAGATCACCGCCACCGTTGTCTCCATCGACAAGAAGAATCGCAATGCCACCCTCAAGTTTTCAGACGGCACCACGCGGAAAGTCGCCGTCCGTCCAGACATCGACCTGAATAAGCACAAGGTCGGGGAAAAGGTCGTCATCCGCTTCACCGAATTTTTTGCCATCTCGATGATAGCGCCCTGATTGGTTCACTGTTGGTCAACGATTTGTTTCAAAGCCTCCGGGACCTCAAGGAGAGGTGACTTCTCAGGGAAGTCAGAGCACCTCCGGTTACCTTAGCCGTCCGTCGTGGAATATCGAAGGCGGTAAGGAAGGCGAATTCGGCATGTTCCCGCTGTCGCGCATTTCCTGCTCCCCCATCCCCCCAAAGCTGCTAGCCTGCCGGCCTAATGGCTCAATCACCCCGGCTTTTCACCAAGGGCTTCCTCTCGCTCACGCTCGCCCAGTTCTTTGGCGCGGTGAACGACCTGTCTCTTATACACATCTCCGAGCCCACGAGACCGAGGCTGATCTCG
>CAJXVQ010000683.1 GCA_913060685.1 uncultured Verrucomicrobiales bacterium | reverse complement strand
CCTCGGTCTCGTGGGCTCGGAGATGTGTATAAGAGACAGATTGTCGACGCTGCGTGAACGTCTGCCCCACCGGGATTGATATTCGCAACGGACTCCAACTGGAATGCATCGGATGCGCTGCCTGTATCGATGCTTGCGATGATATCATGGTGAAATTGGATCGCCCAAAAGGGCTGGTGCGATACGATTCCATGAATGGGCTGGCGGGTGAAAAGCGCCGCATTATTCGCCCGCGCGTCTTTCTCTATGCCTTCCTTGGCCTCCTCGGGCTTGGCGCACTCACCGTCGCCGCCGTCAATAAAGCAAAGCCTTATAACTTTACCTCTTCACGAATGATCGGGCCGCCATTCCTGGTGGACGGCTCGTCCATCCGCAACAACTACCAAATCCTCCTCGCCAACAAACGCAACCAGCCAGCCTCCTTTGTCGTCACCTTGTCCGAGGCCCCGGAAGGCTATGAACTCAGCGGAGCCGGACAAACGATTGATCTGCCCGCCCGAGGCGACCTCACCCGACCCGCCATCCTCATGGTGCCCCACGAATTCTACAAAGGTCCCTGTGACATCACGATCAAGGTCGTCGGGCAGCCCGGCGATGTCGAAATCAGCCACACGGTGCGATTTGTTGGACCAAATCCATCCTCGCTCAAAAAAACCAAGCAATAAGAGAGCATCATTTCGCAGGTCATGCGCAGCCAATATCAACCAACTCAATCAACCTCTCTTCAGACATGAAAGCATTTCTTCAGCATCCCGCCACACTCGTGACCTTTGCCTTTGTTCTCCTTATTTGCGCCTGGTCCGTCATCGTGACCACCGCGATTCGTCATCGTGCGGAGTCCATTCCCGTTCAGGTTGAAGCCGCCGACAAAGCCAAGTAGATGGAGCCGGGTCTCACCATCGCGGCAGCTCTAGTGACCGGATTGGTCACCAGTGTGCATTGCGTTGCGATGTGCGGTCCATTGGCTTGCTCGGTTGGCAAGGTCGGCAAAGGAGAAACCCGCAATCTCCTGGCCTATCTCGGCTACCACGGCGGTCGGCTCATCGCATATTCCACCATCGGAGCACTCTGCGGAGCGATCGGGCAACAACCTCTGCGCTGGATCTTCAACTCACCCGCCGTCGTCCTGCCGTGGATGTTAGTCGGGCTTTTCCTCATCACGGCACTCGGACTTTGGAAAAAGCTCCCGCGACCCCGCTTCGTCGATCGACTCGTGGCAAAGGCCCGGTTCCGCTCCTTTAAACTCTCTGCTGGTCGCGGTGCTCTCGTCATGGGCCTGGCCACGCCACTCCTTCCCTGCGGTCCACTCTACCTTCTTTTCGCGGCCACTCTTCTAAGCGGCAGCGCAATCCGCGGGGCTGAATTCGCGCTCGCCTTCGGCATGGGAACCGTCCCGCTTCTCTGGATCGCCCAGCAAGGATTCTCACGCCTCCGCGAAGCCATGCCCGCCCTCCGGTTTACCCAACTCCAGCGCGGCCTCGCCATTGTCGCGACCATCGTGATGGTCTGGCGACTCCAGGACACTCTTCCTGATTTTAATGCCCATGAATCAGCGTCTCCCTCCGCGGAAACTGAAGCCGAACTTCCGTCCTGCTGCCACTGATGAATGACTGCGCCTGCGTCCACTGCCACACCCCTTTTACTCCGACCCCACAGGAATCGGGGTTTTGCTGTGCCGGTTGCCGCTTCGTTAACCAACTCCTCATGGGCGAAGGGCTCGATGATTTCTACAAACTTCAAGCAGGTCAAGCAGGCCGCCCCGTCGGAGAGCGCCCCTTCGAAGCCCCAAAGAACGATTGGCTTGAGGCTCTCATTTCCCAGCAACCACAGGACACGAAACAACAGACCCTGAAACTTCGTGTCAGCGGAGTCACTTGTGTCGGCTGTGTTTGGCTGATCGAGCGACTCTTCCTCGCCCTGCCCGGTGCGATTCGCGCGAGTGTCTTTCCAGCCTCGGCCGAAGCTGAATTCATCTGGGAAACCAAGTCGGATTCACTTCTCAAATTGGCCGAAGAACTCCCACGCTATGGCTACGTCCTTGAGGATCCCGCCAACGCCGCTCCCCCCCAATCCGAGAGTCGCAAGCTCATTCCCCGCCTTGGCCTCTGCACCGCTTTCGCCATGAACACCATGGCCTTTTCCCTCCCGCGCTATCTCGGGATGAAGGACGACTTCCCCTACGCCGGAATCTTCGATCTCATCGCGCTCCTTTCCTCAACCTTCACTCTTCTCATCGGAGGAACCTACTTTTTCTCAAAGGCTCTCGCTTCTCTCAAACACCGCACCATCCATATCGATGTCCCCATCGCCCTCGGCCTCGCCTTCGCCTACGCGGGATCGATCATCGGCTGGATCAGTGGCGAAGCCCACCTCATCTACTTCGACTTCGTCGCGACCTTTACCGTCCTGATGCTCGCTGGTCGCTACCTCCACCTCGCCGCCGCCGAGCGCGCCCAAAGCCAGCTTCAGGGACAATCGGCGATCGCTCGCGAGATCACACTCACGAACGGCTCCCGGAAAGCCACCGACTCTCTTGCCCAAGACGATGACTTCCTCGTCCCTCCCGGCCAGGCCCTCCCCGTGAGCGCCACTCTCCTCAATAGTGATCAGGAATTTTCACTCGCCTGGATGACCGGCGAACCCGACCCCCGGACCTTTCAAAAGGGAGCAACCATTCCTGCGGGTGCCATTCCTCTGGGAAACACCGACATCGAGGTCCGTGCGTCCGAAGCCTACACCGACTCGCTTGTCGCCCGCCTCACTCGCGAGGAATCCCACCAAAGTTCGCCGCCAATCGTTCAGCAAATTCTCAAGTATTACTTGATCTCAATTATCATCATCGGACTCGCCACTGGAATCCTCGGCGTCCTCACCGGCATCCCTCCTTTGGTCGCCCTCCAACGCATGATTTCGGTCTTTATCGTCTCTTGCCCCTGTGCCATTGGCGTTGCCATCCCTCTCGTAGACCGGCGGGCTTCCTCCGCGATGGCACGCATCGGCGTCTTTATCCAGAACCCCGCTCTCTGGGTTTCCCTGACCCGGATTCGCCACCTCATCTTCGACAAGACCGGCACCCTCACGCTTGAGAATCCCGAGTTGAAAAAGTCGGACCAAGTCGCCCGACTCGACACCTCTTCAAAACAAGCTCTCCACGCCCTCACCACCGGTTCACTTCACCCCCTTTCCAGGACCCTCTCTGTCTCTTATACACATCTCCGAGCCCACGAGACCGAGGCTGATCTCGTA
>CAJXVQ010000682.1 GCA_913060685.1 uncultured Verrucomicrobiales bacterium | reverse complement strand
TCTACACAGAGTAGATCGTCGGCAGCGTCAGATGTGTATAAGAGACAGTCCCAATATAGAGGGTGAAAAATTTGTCGGGTTTCGAATTGCAGAAGGCCTTGGGCTTTTCCCGGTGGAGGAAGAGGTGATCGAGCCGGTTTTTCCAACGACTGAAAGAAAGGATCTGGAAGTTTGTTTTTCGGGTGACGGGATCTTCAATGGAACGTCGTATATTAACGGTTGGACCGAGGTGACAGCGGCCGCGACGACGGAATCATTGACCGGGACGATTTTGAATCGGAACCATATCAACGGAGCGGGAGAGTGGTTGGAGGGGATGGCTTCCAGCAAAGATGGTGGAGCAACGACCTGGAACACGGGGAACAATGGCGATTGGACTTTTGAGATTGAGATGAAGTTTCTGGCTAATCCGGCGGGGTTTGCGATCTGGTTGGGGACGGATAGTCATCGAGTCATTATAGAAGTTTACGGGGACCGAACGCAGGACAATGAAGGAAATTCTTTCAACGTGGCGGGAAATAATTTGGACGGGCAGTTTCACAAATGGCGGATTGTGAATGACAGTGGGTCATCACGATATCATGTCTGGAGGGATGGCGTGCGAGTGACTCCGGTGGAAGGTGCGAACTATGATGGGGTGGGTGCGGATAGTCGGGTGGTTTTGGGGGATCGAACCGGGGGTGCTTTTGGAAACAACTACGAGGTTGAGATTGCCTCGGTTTGTTATGATCAGAGTGGTGGGTATATGCCCGAAGGAGCCGACCTGGATGGTGACGGGATGTCGGATGCTTTTGAGTATGAGTTTTTTCAGAGTCTCACGGGAGGTCTCCCCGATGAAGATGCGGATGGCGATGGCCAATCGAATCTGCAAGAGTATCTGGCTGCTACCGATCCTATCGATGAGCAGTCGGTTTTCTCAGTTTGCGAAATCGGAGAATTTGAGGGGAAGGTCCGGGTGACCTTGGGACAGGCTTCCGCAAGTCGAATTTATGGACTGTATCAGTCTGCTGATTTGGGGGTTTCTGATCCGTGGAGATTGATCGCGGGGCCTTTTCCAGGAACAAATGGAAGTCTTGCTTTGGACGATCCGGAGGATATGAGGAATCGGGGATTCTATCGAGTCCGGGTCGATCTGCCCTGATGAGTCTGGTCTGGTAGTAAGACCAGATATTTTGAAAGACATCTGATGAAAATATCGTCACGGTGAAGCACGATGAAAAGATTGTTCCATGTGATGTTTTTTGCGGGAAGCTTGTGCTTGAGAGCAGAGGATTTTGAGGGGTTTAAAGTAGGAGGTTTTACCTCTCTTGAGAGTGAAGGTGGAAAGTGGAGCGCCAAGGTAGGTCATGCCGAGATTGATGGGGCCCATGCCAAAGGTGGAAAGAAGTCTCTCCGACTTTTGGGTGGGGAAGGACATTCCGCTGAATTTGGGTTCAAGACGCCCCCCAAAGAATCCGTTGTTCTATCCTTCTGGGCCGAGCGTTGGACGAGTCGTTCGCCGTTCCAGTTTCGCATTGAAGAGAAGCGGGCCGGCAAGTGGTCGGAGATCTACAATGGTGACAAGAAAATTAAAGTGGGTGGGTTCAAGACCTTGGTCGAGGTTCCTTTGCGCAAGGGCGTTGAGGGGCTGAGATTTCGTGCGACGACTCCAGTCAAGAGCGGGGTGATGATCGATGATCTTTTGGTGGAGACGGTGCAGCCGATGGTTGTGGAAAAGGTGACCACGATTCAGCCGGTGATTCCGGTGTTGATTCTTAAGAAGGACAATCCGGTGGTGGGGCTTCAGATTGTTGTCAAGGGGCGGGGCGAAGCGAAAAAAGTGACCTCTTTGAAGATTGATTTGAAAGGAACGACGGATCCCGGTGCGGTCAAGGCGGTGCGGGTGCTGTCTTCACGAGGCGAGATGACGGCGGGCGCAGGTGAGATTTTTGGCGAGGCTCGCTTGTCCGGCAATGAGTGGATTTGCGAAGGGAAGGCGACCTTGGGTTCCGGGGAGAATTATTTTTGGGTCTCGGTTGAGTTGAACACGAATGCCGATATGGACGGGAGGGTGGATGCCCGCGTTCTCGGGGTGGTGTTTGAGGACGGAGAGACTCTTGTCCCTCAAGTGATTTCTCCGGAAGGCAATCAGCGGATTGGCTATGCGGTGAGACAGAGAGGGGACGATGGCTCGAAGGCTTTTCGAATTCCCGGGCTGGCAACGACGAACAAGGGGACTTTAATTGGGGTCTATGATGTGCGTTATCGGACGGGAGGCGATTTGCCGGGAGATATCGATGTGGGGATGAGTCGCAGCACGGATGGTGGACAGACTTGGGATCCAATGAAAGCGATCATGGACATGGGGAATGATCCGAAGTGGCGCTATGACGGAGTGGGTGATCCGGCCGTCTTGGTGGACCGGGGGAACGGACGGATCTGGGTGGTGGGCACCTGGAGTCATGGGAATCGATCCTGGCACGGGTCCGGCCAGGGAATGTCGCCGGAGGAGACGGGGCAGTTGATGCTGGCTTACAGTGACGACGATGGACTGACCTGGTCGAAGCCGATCAATATTACGAAGCAGGTCAAGAAGCCGGAATGGCATTTTTTACTGCAAGGTCCCGGTGCCGGGATCACGATGAAAGACGGCACGATTGTCTTTGCGGCGCAGTATCAGGATAGTGACAAAAAGCCTGACGGAAGAAAGAAAGGAACTCCTTTTTCCACCATTCTCTACAGCAAGGATCATGGCGAGACCTGGAAGGTTGGAACGGGGATTAAGTCGAACACGACCGAGGCGCAAGTGGTGGAATTGAAAGACGGTTCGTTGATGCTGAACTGTCGGGACAACCGGGGCGGTGCGCGAACCGTTGGGGTGACCAAAGATCTGGGGAAGACCTGGGAAATGCACCCGACGGATCGCAAGGCGCTGAATGAACCTGTGTGTATGGCGAGCTTGCTGCGCATGGGAGAGCGACTCATTTTCTCCAATCCTAATACCCGGAGGGGGCGTTACAACATGACGATCAAGGTGTCGGATGACGAGGGAATGACCTGGCCGGATGAATGGCACACTCTTTACGATTCGCGCAACGGGAGCGGGTATTCCTGCTTGGCCCCGGTTGGAGAAGACCACGTCGGTGTCCTTTATGAAGGTCCGACTGAATTGTATTTTCTCAGGTTTTCCATTGAGGAACTGGTGAAATAGAAATCTTCCGGTTAACTGGTCTTTTTTCCCAACCTCCTGTCTCTTATACACATCTGACGCTGCCGACGATCTACTCTGTG
>CAJXVQ010000681.1 GCA_913060685.1 uncultured Verrucomicrobiales bacterium | reverse complement strand
ATCAGCCTCGGTCTCGTGGGCTCGGAGATGTGTATAAGAGACAGGAGACGTACTGGTCGCTGAAGACGGGGGTGCTGCGCGGTGAATACAAGGGCGGGCGACCGCATCAGCATATCTGGACGAAAAAGAAGTACACGGATTTCGAACTGCACGCGGTGGTCCGGATGTCTGGCAAGGATGCCAACTCCGGCGTCTGCATTCGCTTGAATCCCAAAAATGCGGATATTGCGCCGGGTTATCAGGTTGATATGGGGGCGGGTTACTGGGGTTGTCTGTGGGAAGACCGCCGTGCCAAGATGGTGCAGGCCTTTCCGCGACCGCTGGCTGACAAACTGGTTAAGCACGACGACTGGAACCACTACTACGTGATCGCGCGCGGTCACCACATCCAGGCGTGGCTGAATGGGGTCAAGACGATCGATATCGTACACGAGAAGGGATTTCTCGAAGGCTCTTTTGGATTTCAACTGGCACACGGCAAACGCCACACCGTGCTCGATGTCAAAACCCTGATCATGAAACCACTCATAACGGATGAAAAGAAATAGCTCGTCCATAGTCACTATCGGGATGGTCGTCGCGGCCCTCTCAGTCGCAGCTCTGCATGGGGCAGACACCGAACAGCCTCCGAACATCATCTTCATCCTCGCCGATGATATGGGCTACGGGGATGTCGGTTGTTTTGGTGCCACGAAAATCAAGACACCGAACATCGACCGTCTGGCAGCTGAGGGCATCCTGTTTACCGATGGTCATTGCGGTGCCTCGACCTGCACACCGACGCGTTATGGACTCCTAACCGGACGCCACAACTGGCGAAGCTGGTTGAAATACAGCGCTCTGAGCACCAGTGCTCCATTGCTGATCGAGGAGGATCGGCCGACCGTGGCGTCATTTTTAAAATCGGAGGGATATTCAACCTCCATCGTCGGAAAGTGGCATCTTGGCTATGGCAGCGAAGAAGGCTTCGAAGATAATCGCGGTGACGCCCCACCGAATTACTGGGAGACGCGTGGCAAGGGCCCTAACTGGAATGGCGAACTCAATCCCGGTCCGCTCGAAGTCGGTTTCGATTACTCTTACGTCATCCCGGTGGCCAACAGCTTCCCTCCCTACGTCATTGTGGAGGACCACCACGTGGAAGGACTGCGTAAGGACAGCCCCATCGGGAAAATGCAATCGAAGAACAACGGCAAGATGGAAGGCGGCAAGGGCGCACGCTGGCAGGACGAGGCACTGGTGGACATGTTTGCCCGTAAATTGGTTTCCCAGTTAGAGGGTTTTGCTAAAGAAAATAAACCCTTCTTCCTCTACTACGCGCCCCACCAACCCCACCATCCATGGAAACCCAACCCCCGCTTCAAGGGGACAAGCCAGGCCGGAAAATACGGGGACGTGATCCAGGAACTCGATTGGTCAGTGGGCGAAATACTCAAAACGCTCGACCGTCTCGAGCTCAGCAAAAATACCCTGGTCATCTTCTCAAGTGATAACGGAAGCAGCGGCAGAAACTTCAATGGTCACATCGCGAATGGTCCGCTCCGTGGCGGCAAAGGCGACCTCACCGAAGGCGGGCACCGCGTCCCCTTCGTGGCCCGATGGCCAGGCAAGATCAAGCCGGGCACGCGCTCAAAGCAACTCATCTCCCAGACCGACATGATGGCAACCTTCGCTGCCATCATCCGGAAAAAGCTACCGCCGGGCGCCGGACCCGATAGTGACAATGTGCTGCCTGCTTTGCTGGGTGGAAAACTGCCCGACCCGCAGCGTTACGTAGTCATGTCCAGCGGCGGCACGGGTGCCCTTTCGATTCGCTCCGGGAAATGGAAACTTCTCATGGGGCAGGGCGATTGCGGGTACCGCGAGTTCGTCACCAAGAAACCCCAGCCAGCACCCAAACCCGGAGCCCCCCCGGCGCAACTCTACAATCTGGATGAAGACATCGGCGAAACGAACAACCTCTACCTGAAGCACCCCGATACGGTAAAGCGATTAAAGCTAGCCTTGGAGAAAATCAAGGCAGCCGATCACTAAAACAAGAGTAAGATTATGAATAAGATGAAGACGTTTTCCGGCACCGTTCTGTTGCTCATGGCGATCGGGGATGTTGGTGCCGCTGCGTCGGACAAACCCAACATTCTGATCATCGTCACCGACGACCAGGGGTATGCTGACCTCAGCGCCTACAAACATCATGCGCCGGATGTTCGCACCCCGAATATGGATCGGCTGGCGAATCGTGGGGTACTATTCACTCAGGCTTATGTCACGGCGCCTGTCTGCAGCCCTTCACGTGCGGGGTGGAACACCGGTCAGCATCAGGTCCGATGGGACGCGAAGTCTTCCTTTCAATGCGGTCACCCCGACAAGGTTAAAAATATCGCTGAGCTCATGAAGGCAAGCGGGTACGCGACCGCGCGCTTCGGCAAAAATGATTACGGCCAGGGCATGCACCTGCATGATGTTCGCGAGTATCCGCTGCAGCATGGCTATGATGAATTCCTCGGATTTTCGGCGCACGGCCACGATTCCTTTCTGCTAAGCCAATCGATTGAAGACCGCACGCCCGACCCCAAGGGGCATAGTGCCTCGGTCGGCCCGATGATGCACAATATGGGCGTCAAGGAATACAAGCAAGGCTACCTGACGGAGATCTTCACCGATGCAACGATCGACTTCCTCAAGGGCGATCACAAGGATCCGTTCTTTCTAACACTGTCCTACAGTTCCATGCATCATTTGATCCATCAGGTGCCCAAGCGCTATCTGGATAAGCATGGCGTGAAGGACATTCCGCTATACGATCCCGAGACAATGGGTAGTTACGAGCGTTGGTTTAAGCGACACATTAGTTTTGGTGAAATCAGTGCCGATGACATGCGCAAATACTACCTCGCGAATCTCAACTGCCTGGATGACAATATCGGACGCGTTTTAAATGCCTTGGATGCCTTAAAACTGGCCGACAACACGATCGTGATCTTTTTCTCAGACAATGGCGCAGCACCCACCAACGGTGGCTGGAACCGGCCACTGGCAGGCAGCAAGTTCACGCTCTGGGAGGGCGGCATTCGTGTTCCCTTTATGATGGCCCGCCCGCATGATCCGCATGCCGGTGAAACATGGGAGCAGCCCATTTCTGCGCTCGATATACTTCCCACTTGTCTTGAAGCAGCGGGCATTGCATTGCCTGAAAAACTCGATGGTGAAGCGATCCCGAAATCGCCCAATGAGCTCAAGGCGTCGCGCAACCTCTTCTGGCTGTCTCTTATACACATCTGACGCTGC
>CAJXVQ010000680.1 GCA_913060685.1 uncultured Verrucomicrobiales bacterium | reverse complement strand
TCTACACAGAGTAGATCGTCGGCAGCGTCAGATGTGTATAAGAGACAGCTCAAAGGGGACATCCTCGCTATCGAAGGCCGATACGAAGCCAAACGCAAATAGATCAAGGTGGCGTTCCCGGGCTCATCAGTATGAACGGTAAAAACCCCTTCGCACTCTATGATTTCGTTGCCGACCCCTTCGAAAAAAAACCTCGCCGGGGATCATCCCGGCGAGGTTAGGAAATTGAAGGCAAAGCTTCAGGCCTGGCGCAAGTCTTGTAAGGCCAGCGCGGCAGGAGATGACGATTAGTCTTTCAGTTCACGAACCCAGATATTGCGGAAGCGAACCGGGTTTCCGTGATCCTGCATCGAGATGGGGAGCTTGTCAGCATGAGCCTTATACTCGGTGGCAGCGTGAGGTCCATTCCATCCGGTTCCTCCGCTGAGGACGGTGTGATCCTGAATGAGCACGCCATTGTGAAGCACGGTAAAGGTGGCGCGCTTGGTGACCTTTCCGCCCTTATCAAACTGAGGCTGATGAAAAATGATGTCGTAGCTCTGCCACTCGCCGGGCTTGCGTGAAGCATTCACCTTGGGCTTGGAGCGACCGTAGAGGGCACCGGCTTGTCCATCCGCGTAGGTCTGGTTTTCGTAACTGTCGAGAACCTGAATTTCGTAGGTCCCCATAAGAAAGACTCCGCTGTTTCCTCGGCCCTGACCATTCCCCTGAACCTTGGCGGGCGAAGCCCATTCAATGTGGAGTTGGCAGGAACCAAACTTCTCCTTGGACTGCACATAACCCGCCCGGCGAACCGACTCGAGGGCTCCGTCCACGACCTTCCATTTGCTATCTCCGCCCTTGGTATCGGTCCAGTTCATCTTGAATGACTCCTCGGAGCCATCGAAGAGAACGACGGCATCCGATGGTGGAGCGCCGACCTTGTCCCCGGGCGTGACCACGGGAGGGAGAGGTTGCTTGGTGGTGTCAGTCTCGTGAACCTTCACCCCGTCGATATACATGTAGGTGCCGTCTTTCTTCTTCTCGACCTTGATCACAGGCTTGCTCATGTCCTCATCCGCATGGGAAGAGGACGCGACAAGTGAGAACGCGAGTGCAGCTGCGGGCGTGGTAATCCGGAAAAGATCTGATATTGAGGAATGCTTCTTTTGCATGATCGAAACCCTACGATTTCGATCTTGGCCGGGTCAACTTCCGATCCTGATCTCAGCGCTTCTTCACCACATTGTAGCGAAGCACCTTGTCCATCAGGGCCTGCCCTTCCGCATCAGCAGCTCCGGACAGCTCCAGAGTATACAGACGGCGGGCAACAATCTCCGGCAGAGTGATCGTAAGCACCTTCCCGTCGCTGGATAGGGCCGAATCCTTCACCTCCACAGTCTTCAGGTCCACTTTGGGAGAGCCATAGTCCTTATGATATTTGTAGGTATGACGGCTCACCTTGAGCATCGGAGTTTCTTTCAGCGGTCGCGTGAAGGTGATTTTGAATCCGTCGCTTTGAAGATTCACGCCACTGACGAGCAAGGGCTCTTTTTTGTTCCAAACCACTCTCTTGATACCTTCGTCGCCAGCCCATTTGATGTGGGTTTTGCCGATCCACAGGCTCCCGGATTGATCAAAGGTCAAACGATGGTTGCCCATCCCGAGATCCGGGCTGGCGAGAAATGGAATGAGTGTTCCCTGAAGAGTGCCATCGACCTCTTCAGGAAGAAAGCGAATGAGGTGACGCTGATTCATATCGCCAATCAAAAGCTCTCCCTTGGGCAGCCCGAAAAGAGCGGGATCAATGGTGTCAATCGGCTGGGTCGGCGAGTTCGCGAGCTCGCCTTGAGGAAAGAGACCGGCCGCGGGAGTGCGCATTTCCTCAAGTTCCTCGATCGGGACTTTCAGCGGATCCCGGGTCCAGTTTTTCTTCCAAACCAGGGAGGCCGGATGTCCGTAAAAGCCGCCCTCAGTGACGTGGTAAAGCGGGCTGGTGCCACGCCAGTCGCCCTGATTATCGGTGACCCAAAGACGATCTTGTGAATCCATGTGAATGCCATCAGGCGAGCGAAATCCGTAGGCGAACACCGAGCTTTTGCCCTCCGGCGTGATCTTCAAAACACAACCACGATACGGAACGCGTGAATACATCCGACCGGCTTTACCTTTGTATTTCTCCCACTGCCCCTTGGAGCCATCATGGTATTCCCGCTCCAGTCCGATCTCTTTCCACGGGCCACGAATGTTTTTCTGAATCCCGTCACCATTGGAGGCGACATTCAAACTAATATAAAAGTTTCCTTTGGAATCCCGGGTCGGGCCGTAGGAAAATTCGTGATAGTTTCCCGTAATGCCAAAGTCGTTGCAGATCGTCTGATAGAAATCCGCCACTCCGTCCTTGTCGGTATCCTTAAGCCGGGTGAGTTCAGCCCATTGCATCACAACAAGCGAACCATCCTCTTCCTCCAAAATCCCCAGCGGGAGAGAAAGCCCCTGGGCAAAAGTCGACCAGGTCTTGGTGTCGGAAGAGAAAATTTGGACTTCCCCGCTATTAAAACAGGCTGCGATGCGACCATCGCGCAAGGCCGTGATGCCACCGATCTGCTTGTCGACCGTGGCAGGAGCCGGGACTGTTTCGATTTGGTAGTAGTCCTCCCAACCTTTTGCGGAAGCGAGTAACGAGAGCCAGCCAAGGGCGAGAAGTGATAAAATTTGATTCTTCATTTCTTCGTAATGGTCAGGGTGAAGGACTTCGCCTCTTCAGGAAGAAGCGTCAGCTTGTGATCCTTAAGCGTTCCTTTATCCGAAGTGATCGTGACCTTGCCCTCATGAGAAAGATCGAGGGTGAGGCCATCAGTATTTGGAACTGAAAAAATGCGGCTGACCGAGCCCTCTTCAGAACCTGCCGAGATTCGCTCGCTCACTTCGAGCGGCCCGAGCCGATAGAGGAAAACGGGGTCCTTTTCCAAGAGGCGGTAGCCGAGAAACTGCGGTTTGGCATCGATCTTCGAAAAGATCATTGAGGTCTCGGTATAGAAGGGTTTGTTCTGAAGTGAGGCCGGCTTCCACATGCTAAAGAGATTGGTTTTTTCGCCCACATAGATGTAGCGCATTCGGCAGGCCTCGGTGTCCCAGCACACACTCAGGCCATTCTCAAGAACGACCGCAACCGAGGCCGGGCTTGAATCAGGCATGGAGGCACGCACCACGTAAGGCAATTCCCGTTTGGGTTCCTTGAATTTGGGATAGAGAGACTTGCCAGACTTGTTTTTGATGCCTTTCGTCGCCGAAAGAATGTAGTCATGAAT
>CAJXVQ010000679.1 GCA_913060685.1 uncultured Verrucomicrobiales bacterium | reverse complement strand
TAAATGTTCATCTCCCCTCAACCAAGTTCCCCAACCCTGCCCCAACAAAACCTCTGCGGCTCCGCGCCTCCGCGTGAGACCTCCGCCAACAAAAGCGCCCACCCTTCAAAGTTAGAGGTTAAGTGTTCAGTCCTAAATTTTCATCCCTCCTCATCCCAGCATTCAAACTTCAAACCCCGGCGTTTCTCTTCATTGCAAAACCTCCTCACTCACGGCATACTCCTCTACAAGAAATGCCCATTCCTACCACAGACCGCTCTCACTGGGTCGTGAAAAAATTCACCTGCTTTGAAAAGTCGCGCGCTTATCGAATCCAACAATGGCAGGATGCAGGAGCCGCCGCGCGGCATAAGGCAGCCTGGGAACTCGTCGAGGACTACTGGGTCGACAAAAAAGGAAAGCACCCTGATGAACTCAGACTTCAAAGATCTATTACGTTTTTTAAACGAGGAGAAGGTTAGCTACATGATCGCGGGCGGTTACGCTGTCATCCATCACAGTCAACCTCGCTACACCAAAGATCTTGATATTTGGATCAAGCCATCTTTGGAAAATGCTGACGCCTTGATGCGAGTCTTCCAAAAATTCGGTATTCCATTAATGGGACTATCGAGAGACGACTTCGCTGCCGTTGGAACCCAATTGAACCTCGGAGTCGAACCCAGTCAGATCGACCTCCTCACCGTAATCCCCGGCCTTGATTTTGATCAAGCATGGGAAGGTCACGTCACAACAGATGGAGAAGGCTTCCCCATTCACTACCTTGGAAAGCCCGACCTCATCAAGGCCAAGCAAACCGCCGGACGCCCTCAGGATCTCGCTGATCTCGACGAACTCCGCCGCTCCGATTTGGACTACGAGTGATCTGTTTTTCTACCATAGCGAGAAAATCAAAACCATCGTCTCCGCCCGCAACCATGCCCCAATAAAACCTCCGCGCCTCTGCGTGAGACGGCTCCTCAACCAGTATTTCAAAGCCCGCCTCCCCCGTCCCATGCTGTTACACCCCGGATCATCCCGACAATGCCGAACAGCCCCTGTCAGGACAGAGAATGCCAATGCTGGTAGGCGACTGACCCGACTTTAAAATGCAAGCGCCCGATCCGATGACGGAGCAGGCACTTTTTTGAGCCCCAATTGTGGGCCCCTTTTGATTGTCTGGAACTTACCTACTTCCCGTGTGCCGAGGACTCAATCTGCTTCTTGACACTCTCAAGGTTAAAGGATCCGGCAGTTTGGCTGGGTGGAAAATCCTTCAGGGTGAGTAGAAACTTGAGGGCAACATCATTGATTCCAAAGAGGATGAAGGGATGATCCAGCCACCAGTCGTTGTAGGTGTTGGAATTGTGCTGGGCACGCTCGTAAGGATCCTGACGGAGATTGAAGAGCAAGGGAGCCCGGAGTTCAATGAAGGGCTCACGCCAGACGCCGAAGGCCTTGCCGCGGTTCTCCAGGTAGACCGCCTTCCAGTCGCCCCAACGGACGCAGGCGATCTGACCTTCGTCGGTGACATAAACAAATTCATTCCGCGGACTCTTCTTGGCCTTACCAGTAAGATAGTCCGTCATGTCATAGCCATCGAGGTGGTTCTTATACGGACGCCCATTGAGCTCGATCCCCTTGAGAAGCTTGTCCTTGATCTCAGGATCTCCACCGGCCGCAGCAAAAGTAGGCAGCCAATCTTCGTGGGCCACGATGCCATTGCGGGTCTCACCCGCCGGAATTTTCCCGGGCCAACGAACGAAACACGGAACCCGATAGGCCCCTTCCCAGTTGGAATTTTTCTCGCTCCGGTAAGGAGTGGTCGCGGCATCGGGCCAAGTATTGAAATGAGGTCCGTTGTCCGTGGAATACTGCACGATGGTGTTGTCGGCGATGCCGAGGTCATCCAGGAGTTTGAGCAATTCACCCACGTGCAGATCATGTTCGACCATGCCGTCCTGATAGTTGTTCCCTCCTTTTCCGGAGAGACCGACGTGCTCTGCCTTGACGTGTGTCCGGAAATGCATCCGGGTGCCATTCCACCAACAGAAGAAAGGCTTTCCGGCCTTGTGTTGCCTTTCGATGAAGTCCTTTGCAGCGGCAATGCTCTCCTCATCGATGGTCTCCATCCGCTTCTTGGTGAGGGGGCCGGTGTCTTCGATCTTGCCGTCAGCCGTCGCCTTGATCACTCCACGCGGGCCGAACTTCTTTCGGAAGGCGGGATCATCGGGATAGTCGCGATTCTCGGGTTCCTCTTCCGCATTGAGGTGATAGAGGTTGCCAAAAAATTCGTCGAAACCGTGATTCGTGGGAAGATGCTGATCCTGATCCCCCTGGTGGTTCTTGCCGAACTGTCCTGTTTGGTATCCCAAACTCTTGAGGACGGTCGCCATCGTGACATCCACTTCCTGCCAGCCCTCTTTCCCACCGGGAACGCCGACCTTGGTCATCCCGCTCCGCAAGGGAACGGAACCACCAATGAAGGCCGCCCGACCAGCGGTGCAGGATTGCTGGGCATAGTAATTATTGAAACCCACGCCCTCTTTGGCGATCCGGTCAATGTTGGGCGTTTCATAACCCATCAGTCCCCGGTTGTTGTGACTGATGTTACTGATCCCGATGTCATCGCCCCAGATGACGAGAATATTGGGCTTGTCTGCAGCCACGGCGCTCCCCGATAGGAAAGCAAAAGTGACGGCAGCCTTTCGAATGGCATGTAATGGTTTCATAATTGATTTGGAATATTCAAGAGAGCCTCAGCGGGGCCGCCTGAATCAACCACACGGCAGAAACAAAGGGGAACACGCCGGGCCAAGCCATCCTTCGACGCTCCGACCAAAAGGGTAAGACCCTCAGCTCAAGAATGTCCTATCGCACAGCCTCTCACTTTGTCCACCTCAAAGGCCAAACGCAAATGTCACCGGGCGATTTCAGCCGCCTTCCAAACCCTCAACCAGGCAGCCTCCATCAGCGAAGTTTCAAGTCCTCGCCAACCAAGCCCCCATAAAAATTCTACTGCTCCGCTGCTCTGCGTGAGACCTCCGCCAACCACGTCCCCATTCAAAATTCAAAATTGGACGTTCAGCGTTCGACGTTCTTCAACATCTTCTCCGCCCGATAACTCTCCGGATAATAAGTCACCCTCTTTGGCAAAACCCGAAAAGCCACCGGCGCCACCTTCTTCAACATCCTCATCCGAAACCGGGTCCACCCCGTCGATTCCAAACCCAGCCTCTCCCGAATCGTCTCCGGCACCGTTTCAATCCTGTCTCTTATACACATCTCCGAGCCCACGAGACCGAGGCTGATCTCG
>CAJXVQ010000678.1 GCA_913060685.1 uncultured Verrucomicrobiales bacterium | reverse complement strand
AGATCAGCCTCGGTCTCGTGGGCTCGGAGATGTGTATAAGAGACAGCCCCTGGGGATACTCGGCGACCACCTTGAGAAGACGGCCCAATTCACCTTCCGCAATCATCCGCTTGGCTTCTTTCACCATGGGGTAGCCCGTGTAGTTGTGAGTCAGTGCAAAAACGAGACCGGACTTTTTCACGATCTCACGTAGCTCCTTGGCCTGTTCAAGATCGATGGTCAAAGGCTTGTCGCAAATGACATTGATCCCGGCTTCGAGGAAGCATTTGGCGACTGCAAAGTGGAGGTGATTTTGCACCACGATGGATACGAAATCGACCCCGTCCTCGCGAGCGGCCTCCGCCTTCGCCATTTCCTCGTAGCTGCCGTAGGCACGCTCGGGATCGATGAAAAAGTCCTGCCCGGAGAGCTTGGACTTTTCGGGATCCGAGGAGAAGGCTCCTGCCACAAGTTCGATCTTACCATCAAGATTTGCCGCCATCCGATGGACTTGTCCAATGAAGGCACCACGGCCTCCACCAACCATCCCCATTCTTAGTTTTCGATTCATGAGTTTTTAAAGTGAAATGGCTTTGCCGGAATTCGATGATTCGTAAATCGCATCGATAATTGTCATGAGGTGAAGCGCCTGATCCGGAGTATTCAGAGGCGCTGCTTTCCCTTCGAGAGCTTCCACGAAGTTTGCGGCAGAATCGATCCTCCCCATATCCTCGCAGAAAGGCTGCTCAAGCACGGTGTCAACCGACTTATCACCATCCTGAGTGTAGAGTTCAAAAGTATCGACGGCAGTCTCATCGATCCCATCCTCTTCGAAGAGGCGCTCGACTTTTCCGCCAGCCTTTGTGCCTTGGAAGACAACCGAGACTTCTTCGCGCTTGATCATTTCTGCCCACGAAACCTGAAGAGTAAGCACCTGTCCGGTTTCGAAAGTCACGAAACCGTGAGCCGCCGCTTCCACGTCGGTCGTGCCATCCGCACGGTCAGGAATTCCCCATGGTCCCTTGAAACGGGAGTCGCCCATAAAGGTGTCGAAGGTCTTCCCGAGAACGTTGGTCGGTTTGGGATACCCCATGAAATAGAGCGCTAAATCAATCATGTGCAGCAGATCAATCGTGGCCCCGCCACCCGCAAGGTCCTTGGTCGTGAACCAACCCCCAAATCCGGGAATCCCGGTGCGGCGAATCCACTTGGACTGTGCCGAATTGATCGTGCCGATTTCGCCTGCGTCGAGACGTTTCTTCAATTCAACGGACTCAGGACGCGCCCGGTTGTTGAAGTTGAACATGAGGGTTTTTCCAGACTTCTCAGAAGCGGAGATCATCTCCTCCACTTGGGCAGCATTCAAAGCCGGCGGCTTCTCGCAGAAAACGTGCTTTCCGGCTTCAAGGCACTGAATCGCCAAGGGGGCATGAAACTTGTTGGGGACAATAATGCTCACGGCATCGATGTCAGGATCACTGAGCATTTCAGCAATATCAGTAAAGGTCGTGGAGACGCCATACTGATCGGCGGCAGCCTTCGCCGCAGTCTCGTTCATGTCGCAAACCGCAACAACCTCTGCACCCGCTTTTATAAATCCAGCGTGGTGATACTGCAGCATTCCACCTGCGCCGATAACTCCAATTTTAAGGGACATAATCTGTTTCTACTTTATTGGTTATCTCCGTCAAAAGCGGAGTCGAACATTCCGCCTTCGTTCCTTGGGAAATCGAGGGCCTTGCTGAAAGCGCAGCTTTCGGCCGCACCGTGGAAACGCTCCATGCGTCCATCTTCCCATTCGACGGAAAGCGGGCCGCTGTAGCGGGTGTCGTTGAGAGCAACAATGATCTCTTCAAAGTCGATATCTCCGCGACCGACCGAACGGAAGTCCCAGTAGCGCCCGGCATCACAGAAATCTGTGTGACCTCCGAAAACGCCGACGGTGCCATCACCGTGACCCCACCAGACGTCCTTCATGTGGACGTGGAAGATGCGGTCGGAGAACTCACGAATGAAGCGAACGTAGTCGACGCCCTGGTAACCAAGGTGGCTGGGGTCGTAGTTGAAGCCGAATCGCTTGTGTCCTTTGACCGCCTCGATCGCCCTGGCCGCCGAAGCGATATCAAAGGCGATCTCAGTCGGGTGGACTTCGAGAGCAAAATTCACATCGACCGCTTCGAAAGCATCCAGAATCGGAGTGAAGCGATTGGCGAAGTCATCAAAGCCTTTTTGAAGGTAAGCTTGATCCGTCGGGGGGAAGGCATAGAGGGCGTGCCAGATACTTGATCCGGTGAAGCCATTCACGACGGCACCGATACCAACCTGCTCGCGGCCAGCCATGTAGTCTTTCCCGGCATCCATGAACTTCCGGCAGGCCTTGCCAGTATCGATCATCTCCAGAGCCGCACGCTGGCGAACGCCTTCGGGGTCGCCGTCGCCATAAATGGCCGGAGACAAAATCGCGGCGTGACGCTCATCGATGGGATCGCAAATTGCTTGCCCGACAAGGTGGTTGGAGATGGCAAAGCACGAAAGGTCGTTTTTTTTCAAAAGCTCCCAGCGGCCTTCGACATAGCCTTCTTTATTGAGAGCGGCTTGGACATCAAAGTGATCGCCCCAACAGGCGAGCTCGACCCCGTCGTATCCCATCTCTTTGACTTTGGGAAGGAGTTCGGCAAGCGGAAGGTCGGCCCACTGGCCGGTGAATAGTGTGACTGGTCTGGACATGGTATATTTTGGTTTTTAGATTTTGTGGAAAGTTGAGTTGTGAGTCCTTCAAAAAGAAATTAGCTATTTGGCCTAATACGCTCGAACATTTTTGGAAAGAAGAGACAAATCACAAAACAGACCCAGAAATGAAGCCATTTTAACTGAAATTTCCCAGCTTTAATTGCCCATCTTCGATTCTCAGCACCGCCGATCCAAAACCTTTCAGCTTCGTAGATCGGAGAATGAAAAAATTCATAGGCCGTGCCCAATCTCAATTCACTGCCAGTGTTCAGGAAAGGTTCAAGCCCCCCTGAGATTCTCGACCGATCAAGTGCCCCACCCCCAATAAACAGAATCACCACAAATCCAGCCAGGACAAGGCGAAGTCTAAAATCAGCAAGGCGCATTACGAATTCTCTACTGGCGGCCCAGGAACTGGCGGAATTCTCCGACCATTGCGTCATAGACCCCCTTCGCTCCAGCCTCCGGCTCGATCGTTCGTCCTTCTTTGGGTTGGCTGAATTTTGATTCAAGATCGGCGAGATCTTCACCGATTCCATGGGCCTGTCTCTTATACACATCTGACGCTGCCGACGATCTACTCTGTGTAG
>CAJXVQ010000677.1 GCA_913060685.1 uncultured Verrucomicrobiales bacterium | reverse complement strand
CAGAGTAGATCGTCGGCAGCGTCAGATGTGTATAAGAGACAGGTATACCAGGATTCGATTGTGATGCCGGTGGCTCCGTAGTTGAGGCCGACTTCGACCGGCGTGGTGAAGGCCATGTGGTTGGCGGTGGTGCTCGTGCCGAGACCGGTGAGGGAGAGACGTCCGGGATCGACGGTGGCACCCCCAACGAGGACGCCGGTATTGCCGCCCACCGAGTCGGTGGTGTCGGTATCAAAGGACCAACGGTTTGCCAGGGTGGCGGCCTGGACTGATTGGAAGGCGATCAGCAGTAGGAGGATGGAAATAGATTTTTTCATGGTGTCGAATAGAGCTTAGATTCCGATGGTTCTCTCTCAGTAGACTAACTGTAGAAGCGAATGAACCGTTCTGTCAAAAAAATGATTCAAGGGGATATTTGGAGTAAGATGTTTTCGGTAAGTGTGATAGAGGTTTTTTGGCTTGTGGTGAATGAGCTAAATCGCGCCAATGATGGAAGCATTTGCGCATAAAGAAGCCCGCGACCGAAACGGAGGCGGGCTGCTGTAAAAACGGGTAATGAGCTTTCCTAGCTGCGACGGCGGCGGAGCGCGGCCAATCCTCCGACAAGAAGCAAGGTAAGGCCACTTGGCTCGGGGATGACGGAATCAGCTCCGAGAGACAGGTTGTTCGCAACCTCATCCGCGGTAAGTTCGCCTGACCAAATTCGGAATTCGTTCACGTTTCCGTTCATGCCGGGATCACCCCAACTGGTGGCTCCAATTCCTTCGAAGTCAGAGGTGATATTTGAGAGATCATTGGTGTCAATATCGGTCAACTTTTGAGCGCCGTCGACCCACGTGTTCATATTTCCATCAGATGAAATAGAGATGACAAGATGGTGTTCTGCTCCTTGGCTGATTTGCTCGCCGAAGAGTTTGGCTCCATCACGATCCACACCGCTTTGCTCTCCGTTTCCACGGGTGTGGGTAAAACCCAGTTCCTGACCCGCTGCGTTTGTGCCAAATTGGAAAAGTTTTCCCCAAGTGCCGGTGCCGCTGTCGGTATACCACGATTCGATGGTGACACCGCTGGCTCCGAAATTTGCCCCGATGCCTACCGTTGAAGAGAAGCTCATGTGATTCCCTCCGGTGCTGGAGCCGAGTCCGGTGAGGAGTAAAGCACCGCCGCTGACGGTTGCTCCGTTTTGAAGCACACCGGAATTGCCTCCCGCAGAGTCGATGAGTTCGTTGCCGGTGTCGAAGGACCATCTATGGGCCAAGGTCGCAGCGCTCGCAAGATTCGCGATCACGCAGCTGGTCAAAGTAAGTATCGTGGTTGCTTTCATCATTGGTTGGGGTTCTTATAACCTATCGTCTATCATAACGAGAGAACAATGTTGAGGGGATCTCATCTGATTGTCAAATTTTCCAAGGAGGGTGATGTTTTCTTTAATTTGCTCAGCTTGAGTATGTTGTGGGACTTTCCGCTCGATGACTTGTGTGTTTTTGTGCCAAGGATGGAATGTTTTGCGCAAGGGGGCAGGTTGATGAAGATGACTTGTTGGAAGGCCTTGAATCATTCAGCAGGCCATTGAATTTCTCTGTTCGAAGGTTGTTGAAGATCGAATGGTATCCAGTTATGGGATTGAGCATGTTCGCAGCGAGATCTTGGGGCAGGGAGATTCTTTTGGGGAGTATTGTGGTCGTCGCGCTTCACCTCTCATCCTGTTCGCATGAGGAAGATGTCGCGGCCCAAGTGACGGAAGAACCTGTTTCAGCCGATGCCGCTTACACGGCGATGGTGGCTAATGAGGAAGTCATTGCGGAGCTAGTGACGCCGATCAATCGCTTGAGTCGATCCATTCAAAATCTCCATCTGGTCTGGAACGGGAAGGTTTTTACGGAAGGAGCCTCTCTTGTGGATCTGGATGGTTCTGCCTTGGCCTCCGCTCATGACTCTCCAAAGATTCGGCGCTACGATTGGGAGATGCAGGATTACTCCGTAGTGTTGCGGCAGTTGGCGAAGGGAGGGTGGAGTTCGTTATGGGAGGAGGTTTACGCTTTTGAAGATGCCCGTCTCGGAACCTTGCGAGGAGAGCCCGGAGCGCAACCCGGAACATTTATGACCGATCTTAAATTCAGTGCCCGCGGTCGGACCAATGGAGGGGAGCAAGCAGCATGGAAAGGGGTGATCAAAGTGTGGTGGCAAAAGACCGAAGGGGATTGGAAAATCACGCGACTTGAAACGATAAAGATGGAGACGATGATCTCTCCCGAGCCACTATTTTCGGAGGTTTTGGATCGCGCTCTGACGACGCCCGAGGATCTGGGTAAGGCGAGAAATTCGATTCACGAACGCTATATTCGGGAGGTCTTTTTTTCCGGAGGAACAAAGTTCGCCTATCCCAAGCACTACTGGGAATACATCACCAGTTGGGATTCCCTGGATCAACATACCTCGGTGTCGGTGGTGGATATTGACAAGGATGGCTGGGATGATTTCTACGTCACCGCTCGCTGGGGAAAAAATCAGCTATGGCGGAATCGCGGCGATGGAACTTTTGAGGACATCGCAGCAAAGGTGGGCCTGGATATCGACGGGGTGTGTAATTGTTCGCTGTTTGCGGATTTTGATAATGACGGGGACAAGGATGTCTTCATCGGGCGGAGTCTCGAAAGGGGGCGCTACTATGTGAATGTTGATGGATCGTTTTTCGAACGGACCGCGAAGGATTTGGATCGCCCTTTGCCGTATTGGACGTCTTCGATGGCGACGGCGGATGTGAATGGTGACGGACTTCTCGATCTGTATGTCTCGACCTACCGCTTGCCGATTACGAGGCCGCGGAATATTCTCTCGAAACAATTCCTGAGCCCGGAGGAGCAAGATGAATGGAAGCGTCGCCGGGGATTGGATCATCCCATCTTTCGTCTGACCGGTCCTCCGAATGTTTTGCTGATCAATCAGGGTCAGGGCAAATTCAGACAAGCTCCAAAAGCAGGAGGCGCAGATCTTTGGTTGTCGAGTTTCCAGAGTACCTGGTCGGACTATGACAATGATGGAGATCCGGATCTCTTTGTGGCCAATGATTACGCACCGGACTATGTCTTCCGGAATGATGGAGGGAACTTGGTCGACGTGACCCGGGAAGTGGCTGGTGAGGAATTGCAGGGATTTGGGATGGGCGTGACTCTGGGTGATTACGATAACGATGGTTTTCAGGATCCCTATTTCACCTACATGTATAGCAAGGCGGGGAGCCGGATTACCTCGATGTTTGATGGCCTGGAGCGGCGGATGTATGAAGGAGTGTCGGGGAACAAGCTCCTGAAAAATTCGGGTCAGAAATTCGAGCCGACAAAGC
>CAJXVQ010000676.1 GCA_913060685.1 uncultured Verrucomicrobiales bacterium | reverse complement strand
TACACAGAGTAGATCGTCGGCAGCGTCAGATGTGTATAAGAGACAGGTGTAAAGAAGGATTAGGCACCGATTCCCACAGATTTCTCAAGCCCATCCAACCCAGTCTCCGCTTCCTCGGTGGCCAAATCTCCCATGGAAGGGCTCTCTCCAGAGTGCCCTCCCACCCTCCGAACAATCGCGTGGGGCAAAACCCTTTAAGCGACAAAGATTGAGTATTTCGCGCTTCAAAAAACCCCAAAACCAAACCCCATCAACCATTCGTGAAAATCCGTGCGATCCGTGGTTGAGCCCTCTCTCTGGAACATCCCGCTCAAAAAAGAGATTCTCTCAAGGCCTCAAAACCTTTAGCGATGGGGCATGAAGACCGGTCTCGCCCTCTCCCTTATTCTTTCTCTCAGCGCTTTCTCCAAAGAAACCTGGCCACGCTTCCGCGGCGAATCCGGCAACGGTGTTTCCACCGCCAAGATCCCCACCACGCTTGAAAAAGGCAACCTCGTCTGGTCGGCCAAGCTCCCCGGACCCGGCTCAAGCTCTCCCGTTATCTGGGAGGACAAACTCTTCGTCACCAGCGAAAACCGTGACAAAAAGACCATCGCTTTGGTCTGCCTCGATGCCAAGTCCGGTAAGACCGCCTGGAATAAACCTCTCGCCGTAGGCGACTATCATCTCCACCGCTTCAACAACACCGCAGCTGCCAGTCCCGCCGTGAATGACAAAGCTGTTGTGGTCAGTTGGTTCGACGGCATCGCGAGCAAGGCCATGCTTAGCGCCTTCGATCATTCGGGCTCCAAACTCTGGGATTTTGAAATTGGCAATGTCAAAACCCAACACGGGTTTAACCTTCAGCCGGTCATTCACAACGATCAGGTCGTCGTGGCTCACATTCACATGGAGGATGGATTTGTCGGAGCTGTCTCCGTCGAATCCGGAAAAGAAACCTGGAAAACAAAATTCAAAGGAAATGGTGAGAAAACGAGCTACATCACTCCCCTCGTTCGCAAGACGGACAACGGGCACGAAGTCGTTGTTGCGAGTCACGCGCAAGGTGTTTTCGCATTGGATTTCGCAACGGGAAAAGAAACCTGGTCACTTCCCGGCACGATGAAGCAAAGAACCATTGTCTCTCCCATCGACGTCCTCGCCGGATCCGGATCTGACGATTGCCTCATCGCCGTTGGTTGCAAAAGCGGCGTCTACTTCACCGTCCGTCCACCCGCTAAAAAAGGTGATGCCGCCGAGATCGCCTGGCGCATGAAAGGCAAAACACCTTACGTCCCAACCCCGGTCTCAAACGGCGAGACCGTCTTCGCGCTCTCCGACGGCGGAGTCCTCGCAGCACTCGACGCCAGGTCCGGCAATGAAAAGTGGACCCGGCAAATGCAGGCCAACTTTTACGCCTCACCCATCATTGCCGACGGCAAGCTCTATGCCCTGACCCGCGAAGGCGAAATGATCATTGCTGACATTTCCGGCACCTACAAGGAACTCTCCCGCTGCCCTCTCTCACCCGGACCCGAAGCAAAATGGGCGGACGCGACCCCCGCCATCGCCCACAACAAAATCTACGTTCGCCTCGGCGCACGCATCGATTGTTTCGGCCCCAAATAGTTCGTTGGCAGTCGCCGCTGATTCCATGTGGCCGCATCAAGCCGCACCTTCTTTTCTCAAAAAGACGAGCTTCGCATCATCCGAATCCTTCTTCGAAAAACGATACCCTGCGGTCTTAAATTTCCGCAACTCTCCCGGATCGGTCACTCCGTTGCGCACGATAAAATCAGCCATCATTCCCCGTGCTTTCTTTGCAAAGAACGAGATGATTTTATAAGTGCCATTTTTCTCATCCTTAAAGACCGGCGTAATCAACTCACCGTCCAACTCCTTCTTTTTCACTGCCGAAAAATACTCGTTGGACGCCAGATTCACGACATGGTCGGATCCCGACTTCTTCAAGTCAGCATTCAATGACTTCGTCAGTGAATCGCCCCAAAACTCATACAGGTTCTTCCCCCGCGCGGTCGCGAACTTCGTCCCCATTTCCAACCGATAAGGCTGCATCAAATCCAGCGGCCGCAACACACCATAAAGCCCCGAGAGAATCCGCACCCGCTTCTGAGCCGTGTCAAAATCCTCTTTATTCCAGTCGGTTAATTCCATCCCCTGATAAACATCCCCGGTAAAAGCCAAAATCGCAGCCCTCGCATTTTCCTTTGTAAAATCCGCCTCCCAGCTCGCAAAGCGATCATGGTTCAGCTGCGCCAGCTTCTCGCTAATCGACATCAATTCCCCCACCTGCGCTTCCGAAAGCATCCGCAACTGCGAGATCAACTCGGCAGAATCTTCAATAAAACGAGGCTTGGTCGCCCGCTTTGTCAAAAGCGGTGACTCGTAATCCAGGGACTTGGCAGGAGAAAGCAAAACGATCATCTGACTGGATTTTGCCTCCGACTCTCAAAAATGCAACCCGTGACAAATCGACAACTTTCCCCCGCATGAACCAAAATCGATGAATCCCTCATTTATTTTGAGCCCACCAAGCCTCCGTGCTAAATCTGCTCTTCCCTTTCTTAGGTCTAGATTATTTGGAACCAATGGCATCCTCGTCGAAGTCAAAGACACCCACCTCGCCAAAACTTCACTGCCAATCCATCACCCAAGCCCCAAAGCATCATAGCCTAAGCCCATACGGAGAACGGACTTCAGTCTGTTCCCCTCAACCCAAGCCCCTTCAACCATGCTCTCAAATCCAATGTGGCCTCTCTCATCCAATAAATCCTCCCTTTTCGTAGCCGGGAAGACCCTCGCAGAGTGGGAAAAAATCCTGAACCGCACCTTCGACCTTCAATATCCCTGGGACCTCCTCGACCTCAACGCCGAACTCATCGCCACCCTCACCGACTGGCCCGGCCATCCCGCCATCCTACTCGGCGACGACGCCAAAGTCATCGTAGGCGAAGGCACCAAAATCCTCCCCGGTGTCTTTATCGAAGGCTCCATCGTCATCGGCACAAACTGCAAGATCGGCCCAAACTGCCACCTCCGCGGCTCCACCTCCATTGGCAACAACTGCCACGTCGGCCAAGCCGTCGAAATCAAAAACTCCATCGTCGCCGATGGTACCTCCATCGGACACCTCAGCTACCTCGGCGACTCCTACATCGGAGCCAATGCCAACTTCGGAGCCGGCACCATCACCTCAAACCTCCGCCACGATGGCTCCAACCACCGCTCCGAAGTCAACGGCCAACTCATCAACACCGGACGCCAAAAATTCGGAGCCATCATCGGCGACGGGGTCCACACCGGCATCAACACCTCCATCTACCCCGCCCGCAAACTCGGCCCCAACAC
>CAJXVQ010000675.1 GCA_913060685.1 uncultured Verrucomicrobiales bacterium | reverse complement strand
GTCTCGTGGGCTCGGAGATGTGTATAAGAGACAGTTCTCGAACACCGCTATCTCAGTCGTAATCCCGACTTCGCGGCACCCGATCCCCGCCGTCAGCTCCGGCCTCAAAACCCACGCGTCTTTCAAGCCACCTCTCCGCAAAAGAGATTCCACAGCTTCAACCAATCCGGTCGCTTCACGAGTGCCTGTTCTCCCATGATTTACCGCGACAATTTTCTCTTCAACGACGAGGAAAGACACGCCTTCACCTGCGAGCCTTTCCACAATCTCGTCCAACACATGATCCTAAAAAAAGACGCTTGCAGCTTTACCGCCGAGCGAGCCGAATCCGACAAAGCTCTCGATTTTTTCGCATCAGAAGATCGCTGGTCACGCCCTGTTATGGCACGCACCGGACCCGATGGAGCCCTGTGGGTGGTTGATATGTATCGCTACATGATCGAACACCCCGACTGGCTTCCCGAGGCAGGCAAGACCGAGATGGAACCGCACGAAAGATTGGGCTCCCAACAGGGCCGCATCTATCGAGTCGTCCCGGTAAAAGCCGCTCCCCGGCCCGCCCCGAATCTCGACCAAGCAACACTCGAACAATTGGTCCGACACCTTGGCAGCACAAACGGGGTCATCCGCGATCTCGCTCACCGTCTCCTCGTGGAACGGAAGGCCATCCTTGTCACCGACTCATTATCGGAGATGGCCCGGAATCACAATTCCGCCACCGCACGTCTCCACTCGCTTTGTGTTCTCGACGGCATCAATCGCCTGAGCCCCAAGCTCCTTGAATCGGCCCTCCGCGACGCCCACGCCCAGATCAGACGCCACGCCCTGCGCCTCGCCGAGTCGCGATGGGAGGACCAACCAGACCATCTCGCCAATGCAATCATCCTTGCCAGCGACGATGATGCTGCGGTACGCCTCCAGGCCGCTTGCTCTCTGGGCACCTCCTTGAGTCCGCAGGCCGGACACGCCCTGATCCAACTGGCTCTCAAAAATCAAAGCGACCCTTTTATTCAAGCTGCTGTTTTCAGCTCGGCCCATCTTCACTTTGACGCCTTTGCCAAGGCCGCTCTTAAAAATGTCGTACTCATCAAGGAACTCATCAAACTTGGTGGCAAGGAAAGCTCCCTGGACGCCTTGATCTCCCGCCTGGCCACCCCCAACCAAGGGACCTTCACAACCAACCAACTACAGGGCCTTGCCTCCTGCTTGGATCACAAACCCACTGCTTCTGCCGGACTCGGCGAAGTCATGCAAAGGGCCCGGGAAATCATGACCGACGACAGTGCTCCTGTTGATCTTCGAAACGCCGCTGCCAGACTCCTTGGAAGAGAAGCAAAGCATCTCGACACAGACCGGGCTCTCCTTACGAAATTCCTATCCCCCCAATTCCCCTCCTCACTCAAACTGGCGGCAATCGAAGCATTGGCCCGCGAAAAATCAGACGATCTTCCAGGCATTCTTGTTCAGGGATGGGCCGGCCATCTCCCAAAGGAACGTCTCCGAATTCTCGACACCTTGCTGCAACGAACATCTTGGACAAAGGCCTGTCTCAAAGCCCTCGAAAAAGGAGAAATCGCTCCTCATGATCTCGATGCCTCCCGACGACAGATCTTGCTCTCCCATCCTGATCCCGCGATCCAAAAAGCCGCCGCCCTCGTTTTAGAAGTCGGCCCCTCTCATGAACGATTAAAGCAAGTCGCACCATTTCGGGCCGCTCTGAAACTGACGGGAAATAGAGAGAAAGGAGAAGAGGTCTTCCAAAACCTTTGCGCTGTCTGCCACCTCCCCGCCAAAGGTCTCGCTATGAATGGCCCCGATCTTCGTTCCATAACAGACCGCACCAAAGAGGGGCTCTTCAGCTCTATCCTCACTCCCAATCAATCGGTCGACCCTTCCTACGCCGGCTACACGGTCACTCTGGACAACGGCACCTCACTCTTTGGACGGATCCTCTCGGAAAATGCCAGCCACCTGACTCTTCGCCTTCTCGATGGCACCGACCGGCAGCTCTCCCGTAAATCCATCAAGGCCCTCGCGAGCACCGGGAGATCCCTCATGCCCGACGGCCTCGAAGCCGCAATGTCTCATCAAGACCTCGCCGACCTCATGATCTTCCTCCAGACCTTTGGCAACGGATCCCGGTGATCGGAAAAACAACGCCCAAGCTTCTCAAAGTTCGTTAAGAAGGAGATGACGCGTAACAACGCTTCCACCCGTGGTAGTCTGGCCCTAGGAAAAGCCGCCAAAGGACACCTTCACACGCATCCCTCAGCCTCAAAATCGCGCACTAAAATCCCCGATGAACCAAAAGTTTAACCCGTTATTTTCCCAACATGCCTCATGAAGTCATTCTCTCGATCGAGTCGATCGGTGACGATTCACCCATTCCTGTCGATAGCGGAGCGCAACTGCTTTCTCCGGTGGAAATGGAGAAGGCTAATTCCTTTCGGTTTCAGATTCATCGAAACCGCTACATCAGAGGTCGGGCCTTGTTACGGACGAAACTCGGTCGCCTGCTAAATTCCAGCGCCAGTGAAATCGTGATCGAGGAGGAGAAGCGAGGGAAACCATTTGTTCCCGGGAGCAATCTGTCCTTCAATCTCTCTCATTCCGAAGACCTTGCGATGTTTGCATTTTCAAACTCACTGGCAAGACTGGGAGTTGATATCGAGCGCTTCGACAGGGATTCGGATATCGAGGGTTTAAGTGAACATTGTTTCACTCCGAGAGAATGCAGGGAAATTCAGGAACTGCCCCGGGCCGAGCGAAGAGTCCTTTTTTTCAGGATATGGACGGCGAAAGAAGCGCGAATGAAACTGACCGGGGAAGGAATGCACCTGGAGCCACGAGAGATCGAACTGACTTTTTCCAAAGGGGTCCCTTCCGGCTTTCAAAAGCCTTTTCCCGGTGGCGAGATCCTCGAAGCACTTCAATATTCCGAGCATGGTGCGGTGGGATCCATCGTTGCTGACCAGGCCTTCAAAGTTCAGCCCATGTTGGCATTCCCCGCGTAAACTTCAGGATCTTCTTAAAATCAACGCGAGGAGAGCGCCGCAAAAGCACGTTTTTATTTCTCAAATCAACGAGAGTGTTCTCTCGACGCCTTGGAGCCAATCAGGGACCTTGAGGGCGGAATTATGAGACATCTGACTTTCACACTCATCAAGCGCTTTCTCCTTTGCTCGCTGACTTTTTCCTGCGCCGCGTCATCCGCTCTGGCGAAAGGTTTTTACAAGGAAGAGAAGGGGCTCTTCTCGACTCGACCGAGCGAAACAAAATCGCTTCAAGCCATCGCTCGCTTTGGCCCGGTTCTGTCTCTTATACACATCTCCGAGCCCACGAGACCGAGGCTGATCTCGT
>CAJXVQ010000674.1 GCA_913060685.1 uncultured Verrucomicrobiales bacterium | reverse complement strand
TGCCGGAGGACAAAATGGATACATTGGAAGAGCTGATGCCAACCCTCTCAATAGCCTTCGCTACGAGCAGTGGAACGACACCGGCCAACTTGGATTTACCCAGAGTGGAGTCGCTGACAATACCTTTACCGCTCTCGATGCCGCATCTCCTGCGGCTGACACCCATGTCACCTATCGCTGGACTCAAGCGACCGGGACAATGGATCTTTTCATCAACGGCGCTGCTACTGATTCCATTACTGGAGCGACCTTTGACATGCCCACCGGGCCCGGGCATTTGGGGAACGTTTCCGATGGTGGCGCTGAAGGAATGATTGGAACGATCCAACGCGTTACGACCTACGATAGTTCGGTTGATGATGCCACGATTCAGCAACATGCGAACGCTTGGTTGACGACCGGGGATCCCGGCATCGGCGTTCCAGGGAGTGTCGTTCTCGCGCTCAATGGCCCGGCGCAATCGTTCGGACTCACTGTGCAAAATTTGGGCGAAGCAAACATGCTGACGATCACCGCGGTCACGGTGGACGGGGTAAATGCCGACTATTTTACGATCGATACCGTCTTGCCGCTCAACATCGATCCGGGTGGTGCAGTCGATTTGGACTACACCGTTGATCCGGGCGGAGCAAACGGGGATGTCGAAGCTACGTTCACCATTTCAAGCAATGACGTGCTCAATTCAGAGGTCGAAGTGCAGGTCTCGGGCTTGATTCGTGACCCGGAGATCAGTGTTCAAACATCGCTTGATTTTGGTGTCACAGGTGTCGAAGTGACTCAGATGCTGGAGGTGCAAAACCTTGGCGGGACGCGTGCCTTAACCTTGGGATCGCTCGAAATTACCGGGACGGGCGCTGCCAGTTTTTCTGCGGTTGGTCCGGCATCCATTGCGGTCGGTGGCAGTGGGAACATCGAGGTTACTTTCACCCCGGATGGCTCCGCAGGAGCATTTACGGCCCAGCTTGAGATCGGCAGTGACGATCCGGGGAGCGCGGTGACGATGGTAGCCCTCAGTGCCAGTACCCCGATCGACGAAGGTTTCCTCGCTGCCTACGATTCGGTGATCGCGGCTGATCACAGAGACGGGACAGGCCTGATTCCTCACCAGGCCTTGTTGAACGTTCCGTCGGTCTTTGATACGACAAATAGCAGCCCGTTCGACTTTGGTGTTGTCTCTGGCGATGCAACTTTCGAGTTCATCCTTCAGGGGGATCCTGATCTCGGTGGGCAAAATGGCTTCATTGCTGTCGCTGAAAACTCGATCTTCAGCCTGCGATATGAGCAATGGAATGACACTGGTGCACTTGGGTTCACTCATGGCGGGGTAGAGGACTACGTGTTCGCAGAAGAGAGCGATCCTGCATTGCTCAACTCACCGACCGGCCCAACTCACGTCGCCTATCTCTGGCAGTCGGTACCGCAGACGATGTCTCTCTATATCGACGGGCAACTCGCGGGAACCCACCTGGGATCGAGCTTTGAAATGCCTTCTGGTATCGGCGTGCTCGGCAACAATCCCGGAGGGACTGAAGGGATGCTCGGGACAATTCACCGGGTGACAATCTACGACAATGACATTGGCGAGGATAACATCATTCGTCATGCCAACGCCTTCGTCACCGGGGCCGGCGCATCTGATTTTAAGATCACCTCCGTGGATGTCGACCAAGAGACCGGACTGGTGACCATCGTCTGGAATTCGATTCCTGGTGTGGTCTATGCCGTCGATTCCTCATTCGGCCTCGCTGAATGGCTCGAACTCAACGACAGCGTGACTGCTGACGATACCACGACGTCGTTTTCGACCTCGAGCGACCTGCCCGATGGAGAGACGAAAATATTCTTCAGAGTCAGGCGCCCGTAGTGAATTAGCCCCGGCTTTATTCCAATCGCAGCTTGAGCCTTCCGAACTTTCGGGGTTGTGATCCCGCTGGCTCGGTGGATCGGAAGGTGATGACTTCTTGTGTGTCATCGATTCGCTCCCGGCCATGCAGAACAATGTTCGCGGGCCCTTCAAGCCATTGATCCAGATCATCTGAAATCTGGGGGATCATTGTGACATCATCAGCAGTGAGACTGCGCTTGAATCGAAAGACAATGTAGTCATTAGCGACTCCTGCGACCTCGAGGGGTTCGATTGCGATCGCGCCATTGGAACGATCCGCTGAATTTGGATCGGTACCTTCGAAATACTCCAGAAGATTATCGCGACCGTCCTTATCGGGATCGGGATCGTTCTCTGGATTTGGGAGGCCGTTGGCAATTCTCCAGCCAGTGTAGTTTGTGCCATCGGATTCTCCCGGCGATCCACCGATTGCGGCGCTGGCCCGCCAGCTTGC
This sequence comes from uncultured Verrucomicrobiales bacterium, assembly GCA_913060685.1. Classification (GTDB taxonomy): domain Bacteria; phylum Verrucomicrobiota; class Verrucomicrobiia; order Verrucomicrobiales; family Akkermansiaceae; genus SW10. The sequence goes on along the minus strand of CAJXVQ010000674.1, from coordinate 1,032 downwards.
GGGATCACCATGATCTGGAACAGGTTGTTGGGATGGGCTGATTAGGACGAGAGTGAAGCCGTCACCATCCGGTCCCTCGGGCCAGGGTGATTGATCATTGTAAGTGAATGAGTGGATGTTGATGTCGGAGGCATCGACGAGTGTTACGAGTTCACCATCATTGCTAAGATTACCGGAGTATTCACCGGCAATTTGGGAGGAAAGGGCACTCCCATACCGCTGCTGAAATGCAGCGAGATCATTCACAATGAGGAGGCGCTTCCCCGGTTCCAGCGTTCTGATTCCGGCAGTGGAAAAATCGAAGGTGATTCCTGCGATGAAGCGAACTCCACTAAGATTAATCGTTTGGCTGCCGCTATTCATGACTTCGATAAATTCGAAGTCATCACGATCAGTGAAGCCTGCGGCAATTTCGATGGCATCGGCATCCAGAGGGCGGTAGTGAAACTCGGAAATCACGAGGTTTTCGGAATCGGCGGGAACAGTATCGATCAGGAAATAGGCTTCGGCCGGAGCACTCCAATCCGAGCCGTCAAGAGTGCGGGCGGTGATCAGCATTGACTCTGACAAGCTGAGTCCATTGGCGATGGTTGATTGGCCAAGTTCAAGTTCCGGCGTGATGAGGAAATCGGAGCTTCCGATCCCGTCATTGAGACCATGAATGGCGAGAACATTGATTCCATTCTCGAGTAATCCGGTTTGTCCACTGACATCAAAGTTGACGAAGTTGACCGCCTCACCATCGGGATGTCCGCCGTCGGCCCCGGAGTTCCAAGCCGGAGTGGCGGGGGCATTCTCCCGTGCAATGGGAACTCCGTTGAGGTATGCAATGAAGCCATCATCATACTTCATTTTCAATCTCATGACATCGTAGAGTGAGGCATCCGCGAGGCTGAATTCCATCCTGAGATAGGCCGAGGTATTTTCACCATCCATGGTGCCATCGAGGTTCAGGCTGATCTCGGAATCGTAAGTTGAGACCCGGTCATATCCCACCTGTCTCTTATACACATCTCCGAGCCCACGAGACCG
>CAJXVQ010000673.1 GCA_913060685.1 uncultured Verrucomicrobiales bacterium | reverse complement strand
GAGATCAGCCTCGGTCTCGTGGGCTCGGAGATGTGTATAAGAGACAGGAAGAAAGAAGGCGAGGTCGTTGTAGCTGAGTCTCCAGCCACCTGCGATCACCTCATCCGACGGGCGGATTTGGAGGAGGCGGTCCGAGTCCAATTGATGCCCGCGGATCCAGAGAGGTTGCTCCTTAAGGTTGCGGACCAGAATCAAGCCGCCCGCCTGGTAACAGCGAAAGAATGGCGAGTCCTCCTGGTTCCGAAGGCGGACGTCGTTTTGCGTATCTGGTCCAAAATCGACCCGGGTGAGAAGGCTGTTTTTAGGAGCATCAGTGCTCCCGAGTTCCAGAAGGATTGCCTCGGTCAGCTTCTTGTTCCCGACTGCTTGCATGACCTCCGAGAAGCGTTCCCGTTCCTCCGGAACATCGCCGCCAGCCCGGATGACCGAGTAGAGTTGAAGGGCAAATGAGATCTTATGTTCGGCGCTGAGATTTTTTTTGAGATGCTTGAGCGCAGGCGCGATGGGCTTGGGGCTGGCGACGGCAGTTTCGAGCGTCCGGCCGAGAATACCGTGATCAACCTCGGGGAAGACATTACGCGCGAAATCATAGACGATCTCTAGCTCGCGGCGGGAGGCATGTCCGTCGTGATTGATAAATGAGGCGAAGACCTCGGACAGGGCTCCGGCGGTTCGTTCCTGCCGCCGCTCAAGCGAGTCTCGAAAAACGAGACGCCTGGCACGGGTAAGAATTCGCCGAAGTTTCATGATGTCGAGGGGACATATAGCCATGAGTTCTCGAGAAAACAAGGGAGGCATCATGGCATTGCCATTGCGGGTGAAAAGGGTAAGCCTCCCGCCGTGAAGCGCTGTGCCTTGTTTTTGCCCGTGATCGCCGTTTTGGCGTGCTTTGGATTTTGCTTTTCGAGCTGTGGGTCATCAACTCCCAGCGATGCGGCCATTCGAAAAAACACCACCAATGCAGCTCGCTGGTTGAAGGGGTGTAGCCGGATCAGCTGGCTGCCCCGTCAGGTGAGCGGGCGGTATGATGGCGCCTCGGCATTCGATAATATCCATCAAGCGGCAGCCGGATATGCGGCCAAGCGGAGTTCCTACGGGACCGCGCCGGGTGGGTATGTGAGGCTGAATTCCCGGATGCTTCGCGCGATGCGTGACCTTGCCAAGCGGGGTTACTCCTTTCGGGTGACGTCGATCGCCGGTGCTTCTCACAGCAGTGATTCCAGTCATTATGTGGGGGTCGCGTTTGACGTCGACACGATCAACGGACAGAGAATTAGCTACGGGAATCCCCATTGGCGGAGGTTCCTGGAAAGGTGCCGCGAGCTCGGTGCGACGGAAACCAAGGGGCCTGGAGATCGTGGGCATTCGACTCATCTCCACGCGGCCTGGCCACGTCAATATTACTATCAAAAATAAGATTGGAAGATTTCTCTTGGAATTCGAAATCCGGCCAGTCAATGGTTATTACCAAATGAACACAATGAGCTGCCCTCATTGCGGCCAAGTTGATCAGATTGGGACCTCCGTTGCAGTTCAGGAACGACAATGTTCAGATTGCCAGGGAGATGTTACTCGCCTCTTTTTTTGAGGAAAATTTGCCCGGTGGGATCGGTGCTGATGATGATCCCTCCCGGAAGAGTTCCCTTGGCGAGCGACTTTGTTTTGGGATCGTAGTCGAGGGTCGCGGTCGCTTCGACCAGACCTCCGGTTTCCGATTTCACCCACCCCGGTGTTTCGAGGAGTGCCTCGATCAACTCCGAGTCAGTGGCAAAAGAACCGACAGAGATTTTCATGGGTTTGTCATGGTTGATCCGGGTGGTCATGACGGCGGCGGCAATTCCAGAAGAGAGATCATCGAGGGATTGATTGAAGACCATCATGTTGACTTCTACCACATCGTCGGCGGGTTGGGACTCCAGCGAAAAATCTTGGTTGCCGACAAGGAAGGCATTGGACTCAAGAGTGAATTTCAGACCGCTCGTGGAGATGTTGTGAAAGTGTCCATTGGGCAGCGAAAGGTAATCAAGGGCGTGATCGCTTCCTTCCCAGGTCGGGACGAGAGCTGGAAGGATGTATTCAGTATCGCCTCGATCACCGTAGGTCACCGGGAGGATGGCGGGATTTATGTTAGGAGTCAGGTGCTTTGGATTGGTCTTTTTTGAAATGACATACCGGATGCCAAATCCGTCCGTCTTGATGAAGCTGTTCCCGACTGGAGTGGGGGTGATGGACTCATTGTTCTCACCGGGACGCGTGATGTATTTTTTCTCAAAAGGTTTGGCCCAAGTCAGGTCCTTCTCGTTCTCCGCAATAATTCTGAGATCGAGCGGATTTCCGGGGCCCGGGCGGCAGGATAGGAGGAGGCAGTGAATGGTCGCAGCCAAGACTTCTTCCTTGGTGTGCGGGCTGTAAGCAGGGATTTCCCAATCCTTGAGATGAATTTCAACCGGAGCGTAGGGGACACTGGTGTCGTCGGTTGGCTTGACCCGGATCCCAAAGACCGAAGCGAGGTTGGCGTTGGATTCAGTTCCTCTCTTCCAGTCCTTGGCCCCTCTGATGAAAGGGTGGGGGGCCGAGATCATTTTGTGGATCCCGTAGTTGTAGTTGGCAAAGCAAACGGCGGAGGTGAGGGGGATGCACCCCGGCACGGAATCGGCCACGAGGTTGGCGGGCTGGGGAATCATGGTGACGCTCTCGCTGGTGGCCTTCAGGAGCGGGCAGAGCAAGAGGATGAAGAGGAAGGTGAGATGATGCTTCATGGTGGCGGGACGAACCCGGTTGGTTTGCCATTATTACGACAAGTTTCCAAGAACGCTGTGCCATGAATCCAAAAATGGATCGGATCACGCGCTTTTACCTTCAGGTTTTGCCGAGCGCCTTTCCTGAACCTGTCTTGCGAAGGTGCGAGTGGAAGTTGCGGTAGCGTTGGGCCACGAATTCCTCGTCGTAGATCTTGGTGGGACAAACGTGAAGGCCGCTGATGGCAATGAGTCCGACTCGCATGATTGAACGGGAGAATCTCCTCTGCTTCCCTTTAGCCAGTCGTTGGGGTCTTCTTTAAACACCCCACGAAGCCAATCGGACCACTGGTTTTAGTTGGAAAGGCAGGTTGCTGCGGCTGGCATTCTCCAAGATGATGTCGATTGCGTAATTTTTCGGTGAGGAGGAATAGGCCGATTGTTTTTGGGGTGATCATGCCGAGAGAATTCGGCTACGCCTCCGCGAGAGGGAGATTGGGATCGATGCCGATGTCGAGAGAGTCGGGGGGGCGGTTTTCGGAGGAAAGGAGGGCGGCGAAGGCAATCATGCCTGCGTTGTCGGTGGTGAGGCTGTCTCTTATACACATCTGACGCTGCCGACGATCTACTCTGTGT
>CAJXVQ010000672.1 GCA_913060685.1 uncultured Verrucomicrobiales bacterium | reverse complement strand
GAGATCAGCCTCGGTCTCGTGGGCTCGGAGATGTGTATAAGAGACAGATACCGGAGTGGCCCACTTTATACCGGGGAGCTTTGTTGACCGGACCGGGCCATCGGAGACCAGTACCCTAGGGTATTTTCAGCTGAGTTATGATTTTTAGTCCATCTTCGTCCGCTGCTTTTTGTTTGGAAGGGGATTTCGGTGAAGAAATCCAGAGAGAAATTCTCTCCGCCTCTCCAAAATCAAAAGAAACCACGGGTTTTTCTTGGCAAAGCCCGCCGTAGGCTTCTATGCCCGCGCGCGCGATGCTCACACAGGAAATCATGGAATGGCCGGACGAAGTTGAAACTCTGATCGATCAGCTTGAAAGCGAATCAGCCGAACGTGATCTCACCCGCGGGGAACGGGCTCTCATGGATATCTACGAGACTGTTCCCATCCTTCAAGGCGAAGACGGCCTTCATGGGTTTTGGCAGAGCGGAATGAATCAGCAGCGGGTCATCAACTCCTTCGAACTCATCGGAGCGACCGGCCTCGTCGATCCTCTCAACGCCAGCCGCTGGTGCGAAACCCGCCCCGAGGACCGCGGCGACTACAGTGAGACCGAGACCGACTACCTCTCCAACATCGAAGAAGAACTCGCCGAAGGGATGGACGAACTCATCGACCTCGTCCTTGAGTTCATTGAGGAAGAAATGGAGTAGGGTGGGGGCAGAGTTCGACGGATCAGAGAATTAGGGAGGGGCTTGCCCCTTCCCGGATGATGAAGATCCTATTTGCCATGAATCTCGTCGGTGCGGTCCTTCACCGCGAAGCCGCTTTCCATTTTGATGATCTTTGGCTCTTTCAGTCCCGCGACGGCCTTGCGCACGTCGATCGATTCCACGGCCTGGGTTTGGAAGGTTTTATAGTAATAGACCTTGTTGGCGGTGTCTCCGACCGAGGTCCAGATTGTGTAATCAGCGAGATCCTTGTGGGCGGGATTGCGGATTGCGCCTCTGGGGATATCGAAGGTATTCAGGATATGGAAGGCCTGGAAGACGCCGTCGGCCGCCGTCTCTGAAGGGAGTGCGGTATTGGCGAAGGCGACCGCGCGGACGAAGCGGGTGGGTGAGGACATGTCACCGGGAAGTCCCACCATGCCGGTGCCCTCTCCGAAGGGGGTCAGCTTCAACGAACCCACTTCGATCGTGTTCTTATTGAAGGGCGTCAGGCCGATGTAATTACGCAGATTCGTGAGGTGCCAGTCGTAGGTTGGCGTATTCGTAACCGCGTTAACCGTGTTTTCATGCACTTTAAGCCCGTCGGTCGTAAACTCTATCACTACCGAGGCCCCGGTGGCGTCGCTCACCGCATAGTGGAAGGGGGCAAATCCATCGATTTCTTTCACGTAGGAACCGACAACCTCGACTTTTTTCAAGCCAGCCACGACTTCCTTGACCGTGGCGAACTGCCCGAGCATCCAGTTTCCCATCTCCTCGCTTGAGACTGCCCTGCCCCGATTCTTGTCGGAGGCCTCGCCAAAGACCGCATGCCCTGCAAAGTAGAAAGCTCCGTAATAGAGTCCTGCCTCATTGAGACCATCGAAGACAATCGGCATGTCCAGGCCGTTGGCTCCGAGGAAGCCATACTTCGTCTCGTAGCTGAAGCCTTTGAGCTCTGGGTTGAGTCCCAGCGTTGTGATCTTGGAGCCTGCAGGCATCACGAGGATGTTGGATTTGATGTCGAAACTGAATTCCATCGTACGGGCGGCCAGATTCGCGCCATCCTTGCATTTCAAGATGATGCCGGTGCAAGCTTGTGCCACGCCCCAATTCAGAAGCAGGGGCAACACCAGGCCAGCGAATGCTGGGACCAGACGAAAGAGAGGCTTTTTTACCATAGGTGACTGTTATCCCTGCTCCGGCAATTCGCAAGGGCATCCTGGGAAATATTTTTTCGCAGGTCGATCTGGCATGCGAGTTTTGAACTCTGGAGACGAGCGCGATTTCTCCGGATCGTTTTCCCGGCATCTCCCGATCCTGGAAAGGGGCAGAGTGAGTGAGTCGGGAATACCATTTCCCACACTCGGCTCGCTGGCTTGTGAATGGCCTTCCGATTACAGGTTGTTCTTGTTGTCCGGAGGTGCGAGGCTCGCCCATCGAACTCACGCTCATCTGGTTTTCTGCGATCTCGTTTATCCTATTCGGATGCGGGTGGTTCGTCTCACACTCGATGCGACGGGAATACGAACGTTACGGACTGTCGGGATTCAGAAGTATTGTGGGAGCATTGCAGTTGTTGGGTGCGATTGGGCTACTGGTTGACTTGCATACATCTTGGGTCGGACAGTTGGCCTCCGGCGGTCTTCGCGACCACTCGTCGGGCACACCCGGATTCGGGATGTTCGCAGTGGCCTTGGATTTCAGTGAAAAGGAGGTGTGAGAGGAATCTGCAAATGCGCATGGTGGCACTCGCGGGGTTTCGAGTAGGTCTCTGGCTCGATCCCGGTGAGCCTGAGCCTGAGCCTGAGCCTGGCCACATGTCCACCACGATGTGCGCTTCAATAAGGTCAAAAATCGCTTCCATGGAGGAGTCCATCCTTGCTGATTGTTTCCCCTATGCCCTATTCTGGATTACTCCCGGTAACTCAGCCCTCGCGTGCAGGGGTCAAGGGCCGGGAGATGACCTCATGAAACTTGCCACTAGCCGTCAGTTGAGGAGGAGCATCACTTTTGTGAATCTTCACACCCGCCAGGCCGTTTTTTGTAAACACCTCAACTACTGACCGGATGACCTGCTCAAAAACCTGATCCGGGTTCTCGTCAGTCAAAAGCTCGGCCCGAATTTCAAAAACATCTTCTGCAGTTTGAATCATTTGCACTCTCCGGGCATCTTCATGTTCCAAGTCAAAAGCCAAAAGTGACAGCGTGACCTCTCCCACCCGGACGACGGTTGCCTGCCTTCCCTCAACCTCAAAACTTCTGAAGGGGGAGTCGCATGGGCAGGGATCCTGATAAAACCGCAGGCGATCACCGAGTTCATAGCGGATCAAAGGCTGGGCCTCATTGGCCAGGACCGTGAGCAGAGCCGTTGCCGATAAGGTCCCGTCGGCGACGGGTTGGTGGTTTTCATCCACCGCCTCCAGGATGACCCAGTCTTCAGGAACATGTTGCCGGCCGCAATCACACCCAAAGGCCATGAACAGGCATTCCGTACAGCCGTAGCCGTCAAGGATGTCGAACTGGAGGGATGGGAATGCTTTCTGGGCTCGCTTACGAAGCTCCGGAGTGAATGTTTCCCCGGCAACCTTGAGGACGTCCGGTTCAATCTGCAAACGACCAAGCTCTTGCTCCCTCGTTAACCCAAGTTTCGCATTGTTGAGCTGGGGGGCTTATGGAACCGAGGGTTCC
>CAJXVQ010000671.1 GCA_913060685.1 uncultured Verrucomicrobiales bacterium | reverse complement strand
GAGATCAGCCTCGGTCTCGTGGGCTCGGAGATGTGTATAAGAGACAGATAATACGCACGTTGGCTCGGATTTTGAATTGGGCCGTCCGGACATTTCCAATGAGTCACTCACGGAATGGTTTTGGAGGTGTCAGAGGTGGCTTCATACCAGTCGGCAAGGTCGACCGGCATCGTCACCGTTGGCGATAGGATTACGGGAGTGGCGCGTGTCGAGTATTAGGATCAGGTGAATTGGAAAATGGGAGTCGGTTCTCATCTCGAGCTTGTGTGGGCATGACGAGAGTGCTATCGCGCATCGGAATTTCATTACCTGGGGCTGGCGAAAAGAGAAGCAAGGCAGGGTCTTTCAACTTGGCGATCTAGTTCTCAGGCTTCGACCAAGTGGTGCCGTGATCTGTGGAACGGACCACCATAAGCTGGCTCGGTCGATCCATCTCGAGATCGGGCTGGAAGCCATTTTCTGCCATATCTTTGCTGCCCGGTGATCGACCTTTTTCTCTTAGTCACGACAAACAGTGGGAATCATCCCCAGGGCGAGAAGTCTCTCGCGGTAGGCGCGATTCATGAGGGCGCGTCGTCGTTTTGCGGGAAGGCTTCCTTTCACACCGGGCTCGTCTTTGAGGATGTTGAGTACGATGCGCCGGACCGTTCCAAGGTTCTTCGCTGCGTTGCCTTTCCGGGTCCGGTTGTGATTCTCTCGAAAGCAGGTGTCCAAGACCCAGCGGCATTGATTTTCGAAACTCCAATGCAGGCGAACTGCTTTCTGAAAAAAGTCAGCATCCTGCTTACGGCTGTTAGCAGTAGCAGTGCCGCTCCTTCTTCCTTTCCTTACCGGTCGAGACAATCGTGGTATCAGTTTCCACCATGATCAGGCTTTTGAGTTCGGGTCGGTGATCCTGAATCTCTGGCACAAGACTCGTTAAGTTCGTGGGGCATAGGACGGTGCGAGTGGTATCACGACCGTGAGCAATTTCATGGTCCTGGGAACTGCTCCAGCCTTTCGCCTTTTTCAGATCTACTTGACGCAGCGCGATCTTAAAATGATCCCGCACTTCTTTCTCGGTGTTTCCTTGATTTCCTTTGAACGGGAACAGGTAGTCCGCACCTTTGTTCACGATGATTTGGGCGATGGGGATTTGCGCTCCCATCGCATCGGTAGTGATCTCTCCAAAATGATGCTTGTTGTTCCCGCCGGTGCGGGGGGGCTCGATCATGAGGAAGGCTTCAAAATTGGTGGGTAGGCCACCGGAATAATCGATTTTTTTTTGGGTTAATAGGCATCCCGATAACCTGCAAACCCTAAATGTCGTGTGCATTTCTAAATTCATCAATTCTAACCACTCTATCTTGTGGTTCCATAGCTTGATCTCCCTCCAATTTGATGGTGATTTGATGATTGACTCTTTTACCAGTGCCAGATAATTTCTGCTCCAGACCTTGACCCCATCCCCAATGAAAATAAATCCACTTTATCGATCGTCTCTCGCTAAGGGTTCTCTCTTGGCCATCGTCCCGCTGGTTCTCTCGCACTCTGCTCTCGGAGTAGTCACCGTCACGTTTACTGAAAGCGGCCCGGATGTGATTGTTTCGTTTGACGGAACTCTTGAGATTGATCCTGCCCTTCCGGCCTTTGCATTCTCCACCCCTGCCCAAGGGGGAATCGTTGAAAATAAGGGAATCTCTTCTCGTCAGGGGACTAGTGCCTACGCCACCAATGGTGGTACTGCCTCTGGCTCCGGGTTGCTTAGCGTAAATCATGTCCCTGTCGAATCTGGTGACGTTGGCTACTTCGGATTTGAGAATGGATTTGTCTATTGGGATTCTGTGAATATCTCAGGTGGAACTCTCGTGGGAGGAGTTAGTGAGCTTACAGTCACGCCGGCGACGGGGTCATTTACGCTCCCCGGGCAATCACTTGCTTCGCTTAATGCAGACGGAATCGCTCAGGGCACCGTGCTTTGGACGTCTACCACCAACGACACCATAATCTTTGCCTCCGTCGCCGTTCCGGAACCCTCCTCTCTCTTGCTGTGTGGTCTGGGTGCTGTCGGGCTCTTGAGACGCCGCCGCTAAGTCAATCTTATCTAACAGAGTTTTTAAAAACACCGCCCTCGTCTTTCGGGGGACGGTGTATTTTTATGCCGTTTTTCCAAATGTCTAGCCTCACCGGGAGAGCTCTGGATCCATCCAATAGAGATGCTTGATGCCACTGACCTCGGCGACCTGGCGTTCGGTATTCCATCTAACATAGAGCGTGTAGGGATAGAAACTCGCTCCCGTTTCAAAGACCTCTTTCAGGGTGCGGGAGACCTCTCCTTCAGGATCAATATAGACGATGCGGCGACTCAGATCATCCCTCTCTGAGAGGAGGGCGAAATCCAGGGGCGTTTCCTCGTCGTCTTTGGAGTGTCGCTTGCTTAGGAGAACCCGCATCAAGACAGGTTCCTCCGGCTTCTTCTCCTGAAACTCCTTCCAAGTCATCTCGCCGTAACAGACCGATGACTCCCAATCGATCAACATGCCATCACTGGTAGGCAAGAGATTCAAAACATGCGTTTCTCCCGAAGCATCCAGGGCACGAAGATAAATGAATGGGACACTCTCAACGGACTCCAGACGCTCAAGGGCAATTTCAGAAAATCCACTTGGTTGATCCAATATCCCGTCTCGGGCATAAAACTGCTGCATCTTTTCGAGATGGCTTTCTCCTCCATGAATGAATTGGCAGCGCTCTTGCAGCGTCTGGGCATTCAGGAATCCCTCCACTGCCCGTCTTGTCGCGCGGCGCAGCTCCTCTGGACTGGCGTCTTCCATAAAGCCACCCACGGAATGATCTAGAAGAGTAGGATTCTTCTCCCTGAAAATTACGGAGGTTGGTGAATTTTGGGTCTCTTGATTCCCCAGCAGAAAATATCCGATGCTCCCCAAGAGAAAGAGCGTGTAAACGACCGTCAGGGCAATCATCATTTGGCGGCTCCAGCCAGTCGCCTCTCCCTTCTCACTCCACCCCGTTTCCGGATGATCTTTTTCGGCTTGAGATTCTACTAAGGCTTCCAGGTTCAAGACTTCCGGAGCCATCTCTCCGCTTCGTCTTGAGCCTTCCTGTTTGGCTCTGGGAAGAGGGGATTCATGATGAGGGGGAGTAGGACTCTGGGATGCCATGCAGATCTTCTAATGAACATGAAGCAGTCAAGGAAGGGCAAAACCTCTCCCATGTGTCATCAAATCTACCTGGAAAAAGGAAGATCATGAATTATCGTCCATAAAAATGAATAAAAGAAAGGTCATCTGAATGGTCTGTTTCTCTAATGCGAAATTTCGAGGGAGGGCGACAGGTGTCCAGCGACAATTATAAATCTGTCTCTTATACACATCTCCGAGCCCACGAGACCGAGGCTGATCTCG
>CAJXVQ010000670.1 GCA_913060685.1 uncultured Verrucomicrobiales bacterium | reverse complement strand
CGAGATCAGCCTCGGTCTCGTGGGCTCGGAGATGTGTATAAGAGACAGAGCATGGCGTGGATGCCATTCTCTTCCGCGCCGCAGAGGTCGAGAGCTGTGACCTTGGTCATGGAGTTTCCAAGGTCCATCTCGGGTTGTTGGTAAGCCTCTTTGAATTTTTCGTGGAATTCTTCGGAGATGACAGGTTGGAAACCGGGGTAGTTGCCGGGGACCGCTCCGCAATCTCCGGCACCTTGGATGTTATTCTGCCCGCGCATGGGGTTGATGCCGGTTCCTTCCTTACCGAGGTTGCCGGTGAGAAGGGCGAGATTGCAGAGAGACTGGACGTTATCGACACCGCAGATGTGCTCGGTGATGCCGAGGGTGTAGTAGATCGCTCCGAGCTTGGCTGAGCCATACCACTTGCCGGCTTGTTCGATGTCGTCGGCGGGGACTTCGCAGATTTCAGCGGCCCAGGCGGGCGTGAATTCCTTGAGGTGGCTTTCGAAGGCTTCGTATTCCGCACAGCGCTCGGCGATGAATTCGGTGTCGGTGAGTCCTTCGCGCACGATGACGTGAGCCATCGCAAGGAGGAGGGCGACATCGGAGCCAACCCGGATGGGGAGGTGAAGGTGCGCGAGCTCGGCGAGGCGGGTTCTGCGCGGGTCGGCGACGATGAGTTTGGCCCCTTTGGTGAGGGCTTTTTTGAGGCCGGTGGCGGCGACGGGGTGGCACTCGGTCATGTTGGTGCCGATGGCGAAGATGGTGTCGGGTTTGTCCATGTCCTTGAGAGGATTGGACATTGCGCCTCTTCCGATTTGAGCGGCCAGACCGGCCACGGTGGGAGCGTGTCAGGCTCGACTACAGTTATCGATATGATGCGTCCCGAAGCCGGCCCGGATGAATTTTTGCATCGTGTAGGCGGCCTCGTGTGGCGCGCGGCCGGATGCAATTCCAAAAATACTATGCCTCCCGTACTTCGCGCGGGCATCCGCGAAGCCCTTGGCGGCGGCGTCGAGAGCGGTGTTCCAATCGACTTCCTTGAAGGTGCCATCGGGCTGCTTCATGAGGGGCTTTTGAAGACGGTCCTCGTGTTGAATAAAGTCGTAGGTGAATTGGCCTTTGATGCAGAGAGCGCCTTTGTTGACGGGGCCGTCCATGGCGGGTTGGGCGCCGACGATCTTGTCGCCCTTGGTCATAAGGTCGATGGAGCAGCCGACGGCACAGTAAGGGCAGACAGTGCGGGTCTTTTTGATGGGCTCGGGGAGATCCTCGGAGCGGAGGGCCTTCTTATCGGCCAGGGCTCCGGTGGGGCAGGTTTGGATACACTGGCCACAGAAGGTGCAGTCGGAGTCACGGAGGTCGTTGTTGAACTCGGTGGTGATCTGGGTGTCGAAGCCGCGGTTGGCGATGGAAATGGCGTAGTCGCCTTCTTGCTCGGCGCAGACGCGCACGCAGCGGTAGCAGGAAATGCATTGCTCGTAGTCGCGGAGGATGAAGGGGTTGGCGTCCTGAAGATTGGAGGTGCCTGATTTGGCTCCGGCGAAGCGGCCGCTGCGGGCTCCATATCGATTGACGAGGGTGGAGAGTTCCTGGGAGGCGAGGCCTCGAAGGGGATCGACGTCGACCTGGCGGTTTTCGCTGGCGACCAATTCGAGGAGCGTTTTGCGCATTTTCTCGATTTGGGGCGGGGCGGTCTTTACGACCATGCCGTCGTTGGCCTTGGTGGTGCAGGAGGCGACGGGATTGCGGATGCCCTCGACCTCGACGACGCAGAGGCGGCAGCCGCCGAAGGCATCGAGCCGGTCATCGTAACAGAGGGTGGGGATGTCTTTTTTGAGACGGGTGGCGACTTGGTAGATGGTCTCGCCCTCGTTGAAAGTGGTAGCCTGGCCATCAATGGTGATGGCGAGTTGGGAGGCGATGGCGGAATTTGGGTCGTTGATCATGGTGTCGCGGAAAGGATGTTAACGGAAAAAAGATAGAAAGGCAAAGGGAGGATCTTGGAATGCAACTATGGGGAATCTGTGATCAGATTTTTTAGGCGGTCCGTGAGTTCGGCCTTTCCGATGCGGGAGGCCGCGACATCGAGAACGAGGGCTTCCCAAAGTTCGAGATTCAGGTGAGAGGTCGGATCCAAAAGGTTGTTTTGGGCAAGGAAAACCAAGCAGGTGGCGAGGGCGGTTCGTTTGTTTCCATCATTATAGGGGTGATTTTGGCAAAGGTGGAAGAGGTAGGCTGCGGCGATCTCAAGGGGATCTTGGACCAAAGGTTGGCCACCGAATGATGCTTGGGGCGCAGCGATGGCGCTTTCCAATAAGCCAAGGTCTTTGACGCCGGCGAGACCACCGTGCGCAGCGAGAACTTCTTCATGGATCGCGAGCACCGACGAGACGGTGTGGTGTGCGAACTGAGTCATTTGGAGAGGCGGTCAAAAAGTTCGTTATTTGCGGCGATGATTGCTTTGGCCGTTTCGGCTGCTCCCTGAGGTTCGATGGTGGCTCGAAGAGGTGTAAACGAGATGGTGCCGCCTTCGTGGATGGTCACGGAGAGTTGGTCACCTTCCTTGAGGTGGGCCATTTCGAGGAAGGCGGCGTCGAGGATGATGCCTTTTGAATTCCCGATTTTCTTAATCGTCTTAACCATGGAAAACAATGTATTACATTGGGGGGAGGTGTCAAGATTGGGCTATGGGACATCTTTTCTTCTTTTTTGGTCCGTATGGGGACGGTGGTGGTGTCTTTCTTGTGATGGTGAAATTTGAGTCTGAAATGTTGCTGGCAGAATTTGTGAGTTCTCGATCGGAAGAGGCTTTTGCGCGGGTGGTGGCGAAGCACTCGGGCTTGGTGATGGCGACGGGGTTGCGAAAGGTCGGGAATCGGGCGGAGGCAGAAGAGGTGATGCAGGAGGTTTTTGTTTTGTTGGCGAAGAAGGCGGGTGCTTTGGTGAAGGGCGAAATTGTGGTGAGCGCGTGGCTTTATCGACAGACGTGTCGATTGGCGGCGAACCGGGTGCGGGGCGAGGTGCGGCGGAAGCGGCGGGAAGAGGAATTTGTGGGGATAGGGGAAACTGAAAATATGAACGGAAATATGATGTTGGCAGAGATTGATGAGGCTTTGGAGCAATTGACGGAGAAAGAGCGGGAGTTGGTGATTTTTCGGTATGTCGAGGAGCGTGATTATGCGGAGATTGCGAGCCGGTTTGGAATGTCGGCTGAAGCCGTGCGGAAGAAGGTCGGGAGGGCGGTCGAGAAGCTGCGGGTGTTGTTGGCGAAGCGTGGAGTGAGCGTTTCGGCGAGTGCGCTGGCGCTTGCGTTGGTAGGGTTGAGTGGGCCCAAGTTTTCGGCGGCGGTGGTGGCAAGGGTAACCGGGGTGGCTTTGAAAGAAGGAGTGGTTGCTGTCTCTTATACACATCTGACGCTGCCGACGATCTACTCTGTGTAGA
>CAJXVQ010000669.1 GCA_913060685.1 uncultured Verrucomicrobiales bacterium | reverse complement strand
CGAGATCAGCCTCGGTCTCGTGGGCTCGGAGATGTGTATAAGAGACAGGCTCAAAAGTGATTTCGTGAAGCTTCTCTTCACGCGAGACCTGCGCAATGAACCAATCCGATAAAGCGTTCACACACTTTGCTCCGACCCCGTGAAGACCACCGGAATATTTGTAGGCTCCCTGTCCAAACTTACCACCGGCGTGAAGACTGGTCAGAACAAGCTCAATGGCCGGAATGCCAAACTTGGGGTGCATATCGACCGGAATCCCCCGGCCATCATCAGTCACGCTGCAGGAACCGTCATCATTGATTGAGATATCGATCGTCTCGCAGTAGCCGGCAAGATGCTCATCAATCGAGTTATCAAGAACCTCAAAAACACAGTGATGAAGACCACGTATATCGGGATCTCCAATATACATTCCGGGGCGCTTTCGCACCGCATCCAGACCTTCAAGTTTATCAATCTGCCCGGCACCATATTCCTGGTCACCAGAGACTCCGACATCGTCGACTTCCTCTTCCGGTTTTTCCTCTGCCATTAGAGGGAAATTCTCTGAAATTTAGGGACTTCCGGCAAGATTGTTTCGTCGAATTCATGGGATTTTTTCCCCCTGGGGTCCCCATAAATCAACTCAAACTCAAATCACTGATTAAGTAGGTAAGTGACACCCAAACCAATGATCAAAACCACCACCCCTGCGACAAGAATTTTCGCAACCGTGGCCACTTCAGCTCGTTCCCGACTGACCTCGGAGATACCGGACCCAGGAGAAATTACAGGACGCATCTCAACACGCCCACGATCCCTGATTTCCAGAGGGGAACCCGTTCCAGAGCTTTCCTCGACAGACTGATCACGGCGCGCGCGCGCGATAGGCTTGGGCACACGCGGCAAGGGAGCCGTGACCGATTCACCACAAGAGGGGCAAGGACCACTGACTCCAGCGAGACCAACATCGACCGTGAGTAAAATTTTGCAATGATCACACGTGAAATGCATGACCTTCCCATCCGCCGGTTGCTGCGCCATAGGATTCATCTTCGCACGGATGCCAGAGCAAGTCCATCTCTACAATAGCAACAGAGATTGCTGCCATTTCAGAAGAATCTCCTCCGCCTCAACCCGCCCGCCTACGATTTGCTCCAGAACGGCGCGAGACGCGATGACCGATGGATCGATCCCCAACTCCCCGCCAATCTTATTCCTTTTTTGAATCAGCACCTTGACGCGATCTTCAAATGTTTCGTCATAACGTCTCCGCTCCTGCTTGGGCTTTGAAGGCCAATCGGACTCCTGAAGATCTTCAGCCTGCTCGATGGATTCCTCCAATCTCTGCCTGCGGTCGCGTCTCAGCTTTGGCGGAAAATCAATCCGAAGCCCCTCTGCCAGATCCGCAGACCACGCAATAAGCTGCTTGTTCGTAGCCACCATAAAGCTGGGACGATTCCATGCCGCCGCCTCGCCATCCCGCCATTGCCACAAGGCCTTTAAATACCGAAGCCCGGAAGGATGCAGACGTCCGCTCCCACCAATTCGCCAGGATTCCCTCTCCTCGCTTTCTCTGGCGATCACCCGCTTGCGAGCGGCCTCGCAAGACTCTAAAAACCATTCATATCGCCCCAAATCCTCCAACTTCTCCACCATCGCCTTTGCCATGGGCAAAAGATAGCGGACGTCATTGCAGGCGTATTCAAGCATCTTGGGACTGAGAGGCCTCTTCCCCCAATCAGCCTTCTGCGAACTTTTGGACAGCTCCACCTCGAAATACTGCTCCACCAGACTGGCATAACCAAAACGCTCATGCCCGAGCAACTGGGCCGCAATCTGGGTATCATACAACACCGGTGGAGTGATTTGCCACTCACGAAGCATCAGCGAAATATCGTAATCCGCCCCATGCATCCAAATCTTCGAAGTCTTCAACCAATCGACCAACGGATCAAGTGGATCATCCGTCAATGGATCAACCAAGACGACCTCGTCTCCATAACAGACTTGGATGAGACAAATCCTCTCGGCGTGGCGATAGAGACTATCCGCCTCCAAATCCAGGCCGACTGCTCCGTCCTCAGAAGGAAGAACACTTACGAGAGGGTCTGCGTTGATAAAATAATCAGTAGCCATAAAGAAAAAAGGAACAGGGAATTCCCTGTTCCTCTGTAGTTTATCAAAGTCAGGTAGTGATCAAGCTCCGATAGACTGTTTAAAACCAAGTTCTACTTCATCCGGGCAATCACACGATAGAATAACTGCCTCCGCCCCTGGCCACTGCTGACCGGGACACGATAGATATCGTAATCACCCTCGGTTCGATCAAAGGAAGACAATTCCACATCAACCCAGTTTTCCAGGTCAGCAGACTGCTGGGGCACATAGGTAAGGTCTGCACGATCGGAATCGATACCATACTCAATGTAGCTGCGATCCCCTTGGTCAACCAAACGCGGAAGATACTTGGGAATGTCAGCCGTTAGCATGTTGCCACCGAAAGCATATTCATCGAGATTGGAGTATCCATCCCCATCAACGTCTGCATCAAGACTGGGATCAAATCCGGCACCATACTTCGAGATGAAAGCATTGAAATTATTCCCGGTAGAGATGAAGCGAATATCATCGATGAGAACCCCATCAATCAATTCGCCAGCCAGCACCCTGGCATCCGATCCTCTGAAATCTTTTCTGAATCGCACTTGAACTCTGTGGCGCCCCTCCAGGACATCAAAAGCTTCAGCCAAGATATCAATACGATCATTCCCGGATCCCGCACCTTGTCTGGAAGAGACAACAACACCGTCTACCAAGAACTCAAAAAGGTCCGATGCCTCGGCTAGGTTGAAGGCGCGGAAACTAAAGACTCCCGGTCCATTAACCCAACCGGCCATTGATACGGTTTGCCCGTTACCGATCGTTGAAGATCTGAGAATCTCCCCGTCGCTTCCGCCAGGAAACTCGTAGGGCAGGAAGAGAGATCGGCTATCGAACTCAAGATCGATTCCCTCGATATTCCCTGCGCGGCGAATACTTTCGAGGTATTTTTCAAGACTCACCAGCTCAACATTATCAACAAGGCCACGATCTTCGCCGCCGGTCTCCGATTCATTCTTGGAGTAGATCCATCGGATACTATTGGTCGGGTCGGGTAAATAGACAGCTGCTCTTCCCCATTCCCGCTCCCCACTGATGAACGCGTCCCATGTTTGGGGAACTCCGCCACCGCGATTGAACCACAGTCGGTCTCCACCTTCTTCTGAGGAAGTCTTCCAGTCGAAAAACAAAACACCAGAGGCCATGCCATCAAAACCAAAGATCGATTGCTCATTATCTCCGAGACCCACCGCACTTCTTGCAGATCGCGGCTCCGGATCATCGTCATCGTTTGTGTCGGTTAACTCAAAGTCCCATGGGCTGTCTCTTATACACATCTGACGCTGCCGACGATC
>CAJXVQ010000668.1 GCA_913060685.1 uncultured Verrucomicrobiales bacterium | reverse complement strand
CCCCACGCCTCACCCGCCTCTTCGAGCGGGGCGAACAAACCAAACCTCTCCACGAGGTTAAGCCTCACGTTCCAGCCTTCCTAAATCCTCTTCCTCAAGGTGATCCCAAGTCGCGCCTCACCTTTGCGAAATGGCTCGTCGCTCCCGACTCCCCGACCGCCGCCCGCACTCTCGTCAACCGGATCTGGCAGTCCTACTTCGGCACCGGACTGCTCGAAACTCCCGAGGACCTCGGCCACCAGAGTCCCCGCCCATCCCATCCTCAGCTCCTCGATTGGCTCGCCGTCGAGCTCATGGAAAACGACTGGAGCATGAAACACATTCACCGCCTCATCGTATCCAGCGCCACCTACCAGCAAGACTCTGCTCACAAATCAATCCTTCGCGACAAGGATCCCAACAACCGACTGCTCGCCTGCGGCCCCCGCCTCCGGGTCCCGGCCGAAACCCTCCGCGACATTCAGCTCAGCACCAGCGGGCTCATCAATCTCGAGATCGGCGGCCGCTGCGTCTATCCCCCCGCTCCCGATTTTCTTTTCCAACGCCCCGTCTCATATGGCCCTAAAACCTGGCCCACTGAACTAGACAACCAACGCTACCGCCGCGCCCTTTACACTTTCCGTTTCCGCAGCGTCCCTTATCCCATGCTCGCCATTTTCGATGCCGCCACCGGTGACGCCGCCTGCGTCCGCCGCACCTCTTCGACCACTCCGCTACAAGCTCTCACCACCCTCAACGAAGACATGTCCGTGGAAGCCGCAATTGCCCTCGGCAGTCGCATCTTAAAAAGCTCGATCGCCGAAGCCTTCGAGCACTGCACCTCCCGACCTCCCTCACCGGAAGAACTGGCGACTCTCACCAAACTCTTCGAACATCAGAAATCCAATTTCACGGTCGAAGATGCCAACGAACTGATCAAAACCTACCAGCCTCTCAACCTCGCGGCACACGATCCCACCGAACTCGCCGCCGCCACTTCCGTCGCCCAGACCCTCCTCAATCTGGACGAAACGATGACCAAAAACTAATTTCACCATGGATCTTCCTCCCAATCTCATTCCCGATATTCAACGAGCCCACTCACGCCGGTGGTTCCTGAAAGAATGCGGCCTCGGCCTCGGCGGCATCGCCCTCGCTTCCCTCGAAGCACAGGCCGCCAACCCCATGGCTCCAAAACAGTCCCACTTTCCGGGGAAAGCCAAGAACGTCATCTTCCTCTACATGGGCGGCGCTCCCAGCCATCTCGACCTGTTCGACAACAAACCCGAACTCGCCCGCCTCGATGGTTCCAAGCCACCTGCCGAACTCCTAAAGAACTACCAGTCCGCCTTTATTTCTCCCGACAACAACCTCCTCGGACCTAAATTCAAGTTCAAAAAATACGGCCAAGCCGGAACTGAAATGGCAGAAATCTTGCCACACATCGGCTCGGTAGCCGATGATATTTGCGTCATCCGTTCGATGCACACCGAGGCCTTTAACCATGCCCCGGCCCAGATACTGCTCTCAACCGGTTCCCAACAATTCGGACGACCCTCTCTTGGTTCATGGGTCACTTACGGACTCGGTTGTGAGACCGATAACCTTCCCGCTTTCGTCGTCATGTCCTCCGGCTCAAAGGGACCGTCCGGCGGTGCGGCCAATTTTAATTCAGGCTTCCTCCCCTCGGTTTACGATGGCGTGCAATTCCGATCAGTTGGCGATCCCGTCCTCTACCTCTCCAATCCCAAAGGCATCCGGAAAAATAATCGCAAAGCGGTCATCGACGCCATCAACGAGCTCAACCAACGACACTTCGAAGCGGTGGGCGACCCCGAAATTCAGACCCGCATCGCGGCCTACGAAATGTCCACCCGCATGCAGGAAGTAGCGCCCGAAGTCACCGACATCTCTCGCGAGCCCAAACACATTCAAGAACTCTATGGCGCCGAACCCGGCAAACGTTCCTTTGCCAACAACGCCCTCCTCGCCCGTCGTCTCGTGGAACGGGGCGTCCGCTTTGTCGAGCTCTTCCACGAATCATGGGACCAGCACGGCGGCCTTGTCGGCGGCCTCAAAAAGAACTGCAAAGACGTCGACCAAGCCTGCGCCGCTCTCATCAAAGACCTCAAACAACGCGGCATGCTCGATGACACCCTCATCGTCTTCGGCGGAGAATTTGGTCGCACCCCCATGACCCAGGGCGGCACCGATGGACGCGATCACCACCCCAACGCCTTCACGATGTGGCTCGCCGGAGGCGGCATCAAAGGAGGTGTGAATCACGGAAAAACCGACGATCTCGGCTTCAATGCCGTCGAAGACAAAGTCCATATTCACGATCTCAACGCCACCATCCTGCACCAACTCGGCTTCGATCACGAGAAGCTCACCACCCGCTTCCAGGGCCGCGACTTCCGCCTCACCGATGTCCACGGCCAAATCATCAAACCAATCCTGTCATAGTTCCTCCGCCCCAAAGGGGCAAACCAACGAAGCCCAGGGCAACGCCCTGGGTTTTCTGTCCACCGCACCAAGGCCAAGCCAAGCACATCGAAGCACACTAAAACTCACCCGCAGGCCGCCGGCTAACCCCGATGCAAAAAAAAGCGTCGCCATCCGTCATTTCACATCACCGATGGCTTCCTGTGTCGCCTTCAACACCGCCTCATCCATCTCGATCAAATTGCCTGCCTCTGGAAAAGCTCCGTTTTGCACATCGTCAACATACTCACGAAAGGCCGCCACTCTCTCCTCCTGCAACCTGCGAAACTCGCCTGCAAAATCCCGGTAAGCCTTGGCATGTCGTGGCAAACGCTCGTCATAATCACCCAGCAAATCATCCGAGAACAAAAATTGCGTGTCACAACCCGATCCCGATCCCAGCGACATGAGAAGCATGGAGGTCTCCCCGCAAAGCCAGCTCGCAAGTTGATGCGGAACACATTCGATTTCAGCGGCATAAGCCCCCGCACTCTCCAACTCCTTCATTTTGTCGTAGAGCGCTTTCGCTTCTTCCTCGGTCTTTCCAATCGCACGATAGTTCGTCCAGGTGACATGACGGGGTACCAATCCCAAATGTCCCACCACCGGAATCCCCTCCCGTGCCATTGCCTCGATGAGCCAGGGGCTCGCCGAGCAATAGACCGAACTCGCCCCCATTTCCAAAGCTCGAAACCCAACCCGAAGAGCCTCTTCGCGGGACGCCAGACCATGCGGAGTGGCACCCGATAGAAAACTCGCGGGTGCCGCCTCGACCAATCCCGAAAGCCGAGCCTGTGACTCCGGTGAATCAAAACTACAACTCATCAAATCCACCCCGGCTGCTTCCGCCGCCCTCGCCTCCTCCGGAGACTTCACATGGATATGGGTCAGACAACGCTTTCCCTTGAGCTTCTGCAAATCATAGACCTGTCTCTTATACACATCTGACGCTGCCGACGATCTACTCTGTGTAG